>DOIS01000285.1 GCA_003511785.1 Paracoccaceae bacterium | reverse complement strand
CCCAGTTTCTTCACCGGCCATCTGATCGCGCGGTTCGGGGTCGAGAAGATCGTGGCCTCGGGGTTGGCGATCCTGGCCGGCGCCGGCATGGTGGCGCTGAGCGGGGTCGAGCTGGAACATTTCTTCGTCGCCCTGATCCTTCTGGGAATGGGCTGGAATTTCGGCTTCATCGGCGCGACCACGATGCTGGCCGGCGCGCATGAGCCGCATGAACGCGGACGCATGCAGGGGCTCAACGATCTGCTGGTCTTCGGCGGCGTGACGCTGGCCTCGCTGGCCTCGGGCGGGCTGATGAACTGCTCGGGCGGCTCGGCGCAGGAGGGCTGGACTGCCGTCAACATGGCGATGGCGCCCTTCCTCGTGCTGGCCGGCGGGGCGCTGATCTGGCTGGTGCTGCGCCCGCGCGCGGATACTGCCTGAGGCGCCTTGCATCTGGCGTGGCAGGGGGGCGCTGCCCCCCGTCCCGTGCCGGGACTCCCCCCGGAGGTATATGAGAAAGAGAAGAAGCCCCGCGAGGGCCAGCACCTGACGACGCCGGCGATCTCCGAGCGTCCCGGTGGAAGGCGGCGCCCCACCCCTGCTTCTTTCTGGTTCAAAAATACCCAATCGACCGGCCTGCCCCAGGCCCGACGCCGGGGAAGACTCGCACCGCTACCAGCGCAGGGTCGCCGCGCGGTAGATGAGCGCCATCCGTCCGCGCGCCTCTGGCGGGTCGAGTCGGCCTTGGGCCACGGCGGACGGCTCGGAGCGCGCCTGCCGCAGCACCGGCCCGGCACTCCAGGCGGTCAGGCAGGCGGGCGCGGCGGCGCGCGAGACGGCACGGCGCTGCCCACGGGCGCGCGCGAGCCGTGCCAGGCCCGTCTCGGCCAAAGCGACCACACCCTCGGGGCGCCCATCGACCAGCGGGATCCGGCCCTGCGCCTCCAGCGCGGGCACCGCGCGCAGCCAGTTCGCCACCCCCAGCGCATAGCCCAGATCGCGCAGCGGCGCCGCCTCGGCGGGCCCGAGCGCCTGCGCGGCCACCGTCAGCAACGCGCCCGAGGTGGCGTCGAGATAGGCGTCAAGCGCGGCCGCGTCCTCGAACGGGTCGCGGTAGATCTCCCAGCGCCGCGCCTCGACCAGCGGATCGAGCGCGCGCGCCAGGTCGGGGGTGAGCGCGGCGGCCAGCGGCGTGACCACTTCGTGGCGGCGCACCGGGCCGCCCCCGGCGATCTCTTCCAGCGCGTCGCGCCACCATTGCAGGCGCATCTCGGCGATCATGCTTTCCTGCGTCACCCAGGGGGCGCGCGAAACCTCGATGTTGAAGGCGAAGATCGGAAACAGCACGCGCCGGGCGGCGGCCGGCGCGGCCATGACGGCGCGGAAGCGGTCGGGGTCGCCGCGTTCGACCAGCCCGGCGCAAGCGGTGAGATCGGCGTCGAAGTTCATGGCGCGCGCACCAGCAGCAGCGCATAGGCGATCTGGTCGGGCGCCGCCTCCCAGAGCGCGATCTCGCGGGCGTTCTCGTCCAGAACCGCGGCCAAGGCCGGGTCCGGGTTCTGTGCGCGCAAGGCGGCGATGCGGTCGCGCAGCGGCGCGTAATAGGCGGCCCAGGGCGCGCCGACGATCAGCCGACGGGCGTGCAGGTCGAACCCCGCGGCAGCGACACGGTCCTCGATGCCACCCAGATCGGTCAGCGCCGGGTAGTCGGCCCAGAACGCGCGCACCGGCGGCGGCGGCGGTGTGTCGAGCAGAACCGGCTCGGAAAAGGCCACCCAGCCGCCGGGTTTCACTGCCTTGCGCCAGGCGCGCAGCCCCTCGGTCACGCCCAGGAAATAGAGCGCGCCGGCGCACCAGATCAGGTCATAGGGACCGCCGGGCTCTGCCATGTCGCCCAGCCGCACGCTGACCCGGTCACCGATCCCGGCCAGGCGCGCCCGCGCCTCGTCCACGAAACTCTCCTGCGCCTCGATCCCGGTCAGACGGGCCTGCGGCAGGGCGCGGGCCAGGGTCTCCAGATCGGCCCCCGCCCCGCAGCCCGCGTCGAGCACATCCACCTCCCCGGCGAGCCCGGCCCGGTCCACGGCCCAGTGCACGTCCGCGGGCTCTCCCGGCCCCTCGCGTGGCAGACCCCTGTGCAGGGTGAAGAAGGCGTCCCAGTCCATCAGCCCGCATCCCGCACCAGTTTCCAGCGGATCGCATCCAGCAGCGCCTCGAAACTGGCGTCCACGATGTTCGGCGAGACCCCAACGGTGGACCAGCGCCGCCCCTGCCCGTCGGCGCTGTCGATCACCACGCGGGTCACCGCCTCGGTGCCGCCCTGGGTGATGCGCACCTTGAAATCCACCAGGCGCATGTCGTCGATCACCTCCTGGTAGCGGCCCAGATCCTTGGCCAGCGCCTTGGCCAGAGCGTTCACGGGGCCGCGGTCGCTGCCGGCCTCGTCGAGCGACTCGCTCACCGAGAGCTTCTTCTCACCGTCGATCTTGACCACGACCACGGCCTCGGAGAGCGAGACGATCCGGTCATACTTGTTCTTGCGCCGCTCGACCGTGACCTTGTAGCGCTTGACCTCGAAGAACTCGGGCAGCCGGCCCAGTTCCTCCCGCGCCAGAAGCTCGAAACTGGCCTGCGCGGTGTCGTAGGAATAGCCCTCGTCCTCGCGCGCCTTGACCCGGTCGAGAATGCGGGCGAGCGCGGGATCGCCCGGCGCCACCTCCAGCCCCGCCTCGGCCAGGCGGCGGCGCAGGTTCGACTGTCCCGCCTGGTTCGACATCGGGATGACGCGGGCATTGCCCACGGTCTCGGGCGGGATGTGCTCGTAGGTCGAGGGGGTCTTCAGGATCGCGCTGGCATGCAGGCCCGCCTTGTGCGCGAAGGCCGAGGCGCCCACATAGGCCGCCTGTTTCATCGGCACCCGGTTGAGGATGTCGTCGAGCATCCGCGAGATACGGGTGAGACCGGCCAGCGCCTCGCGCGTGATCCCGGTCTCGAAGCGGGAGGCGAAGGGCTCCTTAAGCAGCAACGTGGGGATCAGCGCGGTGAGATTGGCGTTGCCGCAGCGCTCGCCCAGCCCGTTCAGCGTGCCCTGCACCTGCCGCGCCCCGGCCAGCACGGCGGCCAGCGAGCCGGCCACGGCGGTTTCGGTGTCGTTATGGGTGTGGATGCCCAGCCGGTCGCCGGGGATCCCGGCGGCGATCACCTCGGCCACGATGCGCCCGATCTCCTCGGGCAGCGCGCCGCCATTGGTGTCGCAGAGCACCACCCAGCGCGCGCCCGCCTCATGGGCGGCGCGCAGGCAGGCCAGCGCGTAATCGGGGTTGGCCTTGTAGCCGTCGAAGAAATGTTCCGCATCGAACAGCGCCTCGCGGCCCTGCGCCACGAGATGGGCGATGGAGGCGCCGATATTCTCGAGGTTTTCCTCCAGCGTGATCCCCAGCGCCGCCTCGACGTGGAAATCATGGGTCTTACCGACCAGGCAGACCGACTGCGCCCCCGCGTTCATCACCGCCGCCAGAACGTCGTCGTTTTCCGCCGAGCGGCCCGCGCGCTTGGTCATGCCGAAGGCCGTGAGGGTCGCGCGGGTCTCGGGCGCGGCGGCGAAAAAGGCGCTGTCGGTGGGGTTGGCCCCGGGCCAGCCGCCCTCGATGTAGTCGACGCCCAGCCGGTCGAGCGCGCGGGCGATCTGCTGTTTTTCGGCGGAAGAGAACTGCACGCCCTGGGTCTGCTGCCCGTCGCGCAGAGTGGTGTCGTAGAGATAGAGGCGGTCGCGGGTCATGCCGGGTGTTCCGGTGTGAGAAGGGCCGCGCCCGCCCCTGGTTGGGCGCAGGCAACGGTCAAACGGTGCGAGGCAGCGCCATTCTGCCGATCAGATGAGCGGCGCGTGACATCGACAATGCGCCCTCCCGGGGGAGGGTCGGGCGCGGCCCGGCCTGCGGCCGGGCGAAACGGTTCGAACGGCGGGTCATTCCCATTCGGGTTCCCCCGAACAGATGCTGTTCAGTTTTTCTTTCAACCAGTTCACTGTTTCTACGCGATCCACGCCGGTCAGACGCTCAAAGCGCCCATCGTTTTTTTCAGCGAGCATTTGACTGTACGCGGCCGGCCAATCGACAACCAACTCAACGCCCGCTTTACTCATCCGCACTTCCAACCCGGCGGCAACAAAAGCTGCCTTGAGCCGGTCCACCTCCGTAAAGTCCTTGTTCTCCACCGCCACGGCACGAGTTTGGGAAAGAAAATCCGCGTAAACGGTCAAATCCAATCTCTTCTTGGAAGCCAGCCAATCGTTTTCGCTGAGGTTCAGGAGACCCAAGAGAGAAGCAGAGCGTTTCAGCATCGCTACCTCCGCCTGATCGAAACCATCGGCTTCTGGGTGATTGCGATGCTTTATCGTTGAGGCTTGTGTCAGCAACTCTGTTATAGCCAAAGACGTATTCAGATCATCCGAAAGCGCTGCAACCACTTTATCATTGGCCGGCCACTCTGCGCTTAATGGTTCGTCTCCAACCAGTGAATACAGATAATCCAGTTTTTTCTCCGCCTCCCGCGCCTTCTCCGCCGTCCAATCCATCGGCTTGCGGTAATGCGT
>DOIS01000316.1:6875-7058 GCA_003511785.1 Paracoccaceae bacterium | reverse complement strand
AGGCAGCGAAAGCGCATCCCGCAACAAGCGCACCCCGAAAAGTGAGAGCCCCATGACCATTACCCGTTTTGCCCCCTCGCCCACCGGCTTCCTGCATATCGGGGGCGCCCGCACGGCGCTGTTCAACTGGCTTTATGCGCGCGGGCGGGGCGGGCGCTTCCTGCTGCGGATCGAGGACACCGA
>DOIS01000316.1:3457-6599 GCA_003511785.1 Paracoccaceae bacterium | reverse complement strand
TGTTTAACTGGCTGTTTGCCCGCCATCACGGCGGCCAGTTCCGGTTGCGGATCGAGGACACCGACCGCGCCCGCTCGACCCCCGAAGCGACCGAGGCGATCCTCCAGGGGATGACCTGGCTGGGACTCGACTGGGACGGCGAGGCGGTCAGCCAGGCCGCCCGTGCCGAGCGCCATGCCGAGGTGGCGCAGGAGCTCTTGGCACAGGGCCGCGCCTATAAATGCTATGCCACGCCCGAGGAGATCGACGCCTTCCGCGAGGAGGCCCGCGCGGAAGGCCGCTCGACCCTCTATCGCTCGCCCTGGCGCGATGCCGATCCGGCGGCCGCCCCCGACGCGCCCTTCGCCATCCGCATCAAGGCCCCGCAAGAGGGCGAGACGGTGGTCCGCGACGCGGTGCAGGGCGACGTGCGCATCCGCAACGACCAACTCGACGACATGGTGCTGCTGCGCTCGGACGGCAGCCCGGTCTACATGCTGGCGGTGGTGGTGGACGATCACGACATGGGCGTGACCCACGTGATCCGCGGCGACGACCACCTCAACAACGCCGCGCGGCAGATGATGATCTACCGTGCCATGGGCTGGGACGTGCCCACCTGGGCGCATATCCCGCTGATCCACGGCCCCGACGGCAAGAAGCTGTCCAAGCGCCATGGCGCGCTGGGGGCCGAGGAATACCAGAAGATGGGCTACCCGGCCGCCGGGATGCGCAACTACCTCGCGCGGCTGGGCTGGAGCCATGGCGATGACGAGTTCTTCACCGACGCCCAGGCGCGGGACTGGTTCGACCTGGGCGGCATCGGCAAGAGCCCGGCGCGGTTCGACCTGAAGAAGCTCGATCACCTGAGCGGCCAGCATATCGCCGCCATGGAGGATGCTGCGCTGCGGCAGGAGATCGCGCAATATCTCGAGGCCGCCGGTCTGCCCCGTCTGGAGCCCGATCAGGCCGACGGGTTGGAGCGTGCGATGTATTGCCTCAAGGACCGCGCCAAGACATTCCCGGAACTGCTTGAAAAGGCGCATTTTGTCCTGACCCGGCGGCCGGTGGAACCGGACGCCAAGGCGGCCAAGGCGCTGACAACGGTATCCGATGGTATACTGTCTGAATTGACGCCGCGCCTGCAAAGTGCTAGCTGGTCGCGGGACGAGCTGGAGGCGGTTCTCAACGGCTTCGCCGCGGCGCATGACATGACGTTCGGCAAGCTTGCCGGGCCTCTGCGCGCGGCGCTGGCGGGGCGGGCGGTGACACCTTCGGTCTTCGACATGATGCTGGTTCTGGGCCGCGACGAAACCCTGGCCCGGATCGAGGACGCCGCGGAGCGCGCACAGGCCGTGGACCGGGCCGCGCCCTGAACGAAAAAAGACCGGGACTGCGCCCGCGCCTTTGAGAGGAAGGGACTGAAATGAGTGACCAGAAGAAGACCGCGACGTTGACCGTCAACGGCCAGAGCCACGAATTGCCGGTGTTGACGCCCACAACGGGGCCGGAAGTGGTCGATATCCGCAAGCTCTATGCCCAGGCGGGCGTGTTCACCTATGATCCGGGTTTCACCTCGACGGCAAGCTGCGACAGCACCATCACCTATATCGACGGTGAAGAGGGGGTGCTTCTGCACCGCGGCTATCCGATCGACCAGCTGGCCGGCAAGTCGCACTACCTCGAAGTCTGCTACCTGCTGCTCTACGGCGAGCTGCCCACCGCGGCCGACCTGGAGAAGTTCGAGAACACGATCACCCATCACACCATGCTGCACGAGCAGATGCAGTATTTCTTCCGCGGGTTCCGCCGCGACGCGCACCCCATGGCGATCATGGTGGGCGTGGTGGGCGCCATGTCGGCCTTCTATCACGACAGCACCGACATCAACGACCCGCGCCAGCGCGAGATTGCCAGCCACCGGCTGATCGCCAAGATGCCGACCATCGCGGCCTGGGCCTATAAGTACCACACCGGGCAGCCCTTCATCTATCCCCGCAACGACCTGGATTACGCGTCGAACTTCCTGCGCATGTGCTTCGCCGTGCCGGTCGAGGATTACGAGGTGAACCCGATCCTGAGCCGCGCGATGGACCGGATCTTCACCCTGCACGCCGATCACGAGCAGAATGCCTCGACCTCGACGGTGCGGCTGGCCTCGTCGTCGGGCGCCAACCCGTTCGCCTGCATCGCCGCCGGCATCGCCTGCCTCTGGGGGCCCGCGCATGGCGGGGCCAACCAGGCCTGTCTCGAGATGCTGCGCGAGATCGGCACGCCGGACCGCATCCCCGAATACATCGCGCGGGCCAAGGACAAGGACGACCCGTTCCGCCTGATGGGCTTCGGCCACCGGGTCTACAAGAATTTCGACCCGCGCGCCAAGGTGATGAAGCAATCCGCCGACGAGGTGCTGGAACTGCTGGGGATCGAGAACAACCCGACCCTGCAAGTGGCCAAGGAGCTTGAAAAAGCGGCGCTGGAAGATCCCTATTTCACCGACAAGAAGCTGTTCCCGAACGTCGATTTCTACTCGGGGATCATTCTCGAGGCGATGGGCTTCCCCACCTCGATGTTCACGCCGATCTTCGCGCTGAGCCGCACCGTGGGCTGGATCTCGCAGTGGAAGGAGCAGTTCAGCGACCCGCAGCACAAGATCGGCCGCCCGCGCCAGCTCTACCTCGGCGAAACCGAGCGCGACTATATCGACATCGAAAGCCGCTGAGTCGCATCGGCAGCATTTGCCACGCAGGCGCCCCGGACCCCGCGTCCGGGGCGTTTTGCGTCGGCCTCCCCGGCTCTGTTTCGGATCGCCGGATGTATCCTCCGGGACCAGGTCGATTGGCCCCGGAACAGCGACAATCGACACCGCTTTTTTGACGCGCTTTGCCGAAAATGCGCATAGACTTCTCTCTATCCCGGGCGGCCCCCGATGACGAAAGGCAGTGCCATGTTAGGAATTGGATTGATGGTTCTCGGCGGCTTCGCCATCGGCTGGGCGATCTACGACCATTTCGACGATGACGATGACGGGCGCGACAACGATCAGGACCTGCGCGGCACCGAGGCGGACGACCGGCTCGAGGGCGACAGCGGCAACGACGCGATCGAGGGGCTGGGCGGCGACGACAACCTGCTGGGCCAGGGCGGCAACGACCGGATTGCG
>DOIS01000316.1:0-3091 GCA_003511785.1 Paracoccaceae bacterium | reverse complement strand
CGACGACATCGGCCTGGGCGGCGCGGGCGAGGACACTGTCTTCATGCTTCAGGGCGAATCCACCGACCCGGCCCGGGTGACGGATTACACGGCCGCCGAGGACGCGCTGATCTATGTCTACGAGGGCGCCGAAGAGCCCGAGATCGAGATCACCGACAACGGCGACGGCACCTATGACATCCTCGCCGATGGCGCGGTGCTGGCCGTGGTGCGGTCGGACGCGACGCTGACCGCCGACATGATCACGCTCTACTCCACCGGGTCCGACGCGGCCGACTCTGCCGCCTGACATCCGCCACCGGCAACGCAATGCAAAACGCGCAGGGACATGCCCCTGCGCGTTGTGTCCCGTTTCACAAAACGACGCCCGGTCCGGGCGCGGCGCTCAGCGGCCTTCGAAACTGGCCTTACGCTTTTCCAGGAAGGCCAGCACGCCCTCCCGGAAATCGCGGGTCTTGCCCGCCTGCCCCTGAAGCTGCGATTCCAGCGTCAGCTGCGCCTCGAGGTCGTTGGCGAAGCTGGCCCGCATCGCCTGCTTGATTGCCGCATAGCCCCGGGTCGGCCCCTTGGCCAGCGTCGCGGCGCGCGCGGCCCAGCTCTCGGCGAAATCCGCCGCCGGAACCGCCTCCCAGATCATGCCCCAGTCGGCGGCCTGCTGCGCCCCGATCCGGTCGGCGAAAAGCGCCGCCCCCATCGCCCGCGGCAGACCCATGGCGCGCGGCAGAGCCCAGGTGCTGCCGGCGTCGGGCAACAGGCCGATCAGCGCGAAGGCCTGGAGGAAATAGGCGTCTTCCGAGGCGATCACCACGTCGCAGGCCAGCGCCAGGCTGGCCCCCGCCCCCGCCGCCGGTCCGTTCACCGCTGCGATGGTGGGCACCGGACAATCGGTGATGGCGCGGATCATCGGCGTGTACTCGTCGCGCAAGGTGCGTTCGAGGTCCAGCGCCGCGGCGCTGCTGGCATCGCCCAGGTCCTGCCCCGTGCAGAAGGCCCGCCCGCGCCCGGTTATCACGATCACCCGGGCGCTCTCGCCCGCCTCGCGCACCGCGTGGGTGATCTCGGCGCGCATCTGGCCGTTCATCGAATTCATCTTGTCGGGCCGGTCCAGCGTCAGCACCGCCACCCCGTCACCCACTTCCAGCGCGATCGTCTCGTAGTCCATCCTCTGCCCCCTTGCCTGGTCTTGCGGCGCGCAGACTGGCGCAAAGCGCGGCAGAGGGAAAGAGAGAATAGGGCGCACGCCACGTTCCGGTGCCGGGACGGGGCTCACTCGCCCATGATGTCGCGCAACCGCGCCTGTTCCTCGGGGCTGAGCCCCGCCTCGGCGCGCGCGGGTGCCCGCGACCGGCCCCGCAGATAGGCCAGGCCGGCCCCCGCGGCGATCAGGAACATCAGCGGCCCGGCCCAGTAGAGCAGCCAGTTGGCCCCCGTGGCCTGGGGCCGCAGCAGCACGTACTCGCCGTAGCGGTCCACGACGAACTCCATGATCTCGGCGTTGGTGTCGCCCGCCACCAGCCGGTCGCGCACCAGCACGCGCAGGTCGCGCGCCAGTTCGGCGTTCGACTCGTCGATGCTCTCGTTGCGGCACACGAGGCAGCGCAGCTCGGCGCTGATCTCGCGCGCGCGTTCCTCCAGCGCCGGGTCGTCCAGGATCTCGTCCGGCTGAACCGCCGCGACCGGCCCCGCCATGAGCAGCGCCAGCAGCAACCCGCCGAGGCGCGGTGCCCAACCCGCCATCCCAGTCATCAGCCGCCTCATTCCGCCGGCACTCCCTGGGCCTCGCGCGGCGCCTTGCGCGCGCCCGCCGCCACCCGGAACCGGCGGTCCGACAGGCTCAACGCGCCGCCGAGGGCCATCAGGATCGAGCCCGCCCAGATCCAGTTGGCGAAGGGCTTGATATAGGTCCGCATGGTCCAGCCATCCATGCCCTGCGGATCGCCGATCACCACGTAGAGGTCGCGCATGACGCGATAGTCGATCGAGGCCTCGGTCGTGGGCATCTGCGCCACCGGATAGATCCGTTTCTCGGGCCGGAGTTGCGCGATCTCGCGCCCGTCCCGCGACGCAGTGACAAAGCCCATGGTCGAGATGTAGTTCGGCCCCTGCACCTCGCGCACATCGGTCAGCTCGAGCGTGAAGGCGCCCACCTCGAAGGGCTCGCCGATCCGGGCGACGCGGGTGTCCTCCTGCTCCCAGGCCATCAGGCCCGCGACCGCGAACATGGTCACGCCCAGCCCGGTATGGGCCACCATCTTGCCCCAGTCCGCGCGCGGCAGCCGGGTGAGCCGACCCAGCCGCTCGCCCAGGCCCCCGCGCCCGGTGCGTGACCACAGGTCCACCACCGCGCCCGAGACCACCCAGGCCCCCAGCAGCAGCCCGATCGGGCCCAGGAGGGTGCGCTCGGTCTGCATGGCCCAGACCGCGCCGGCCAGCACCACCGACAACAGCGCCGCATAGCGCAGCTTCCACAGCGTGCGGCCCACGCGCCCGCGCTTCCACGGCAGCATCGCGCCCACCGGCAGGATCAGACCCAGCGCCACCATGAAGGGCGTGAAGGCCTGGTTGAAGAAGGGCGGCCCGACGCTCAGCTTGCGGTCAAAGAACATCTCGGCCGCGATCGGCCAGAGCGTGCCGAAGAGCACCACGAAACAGGACACCGCCAGCAGGATGTTGTTGGACAGGAGCGCGCTTTCGCGGCTGACCATGCCGAAGACGCCGCGCGCCTCCATGGCGCTGGCCCGCAGCGAATAGAGGATCAGCGCCCCGCCGGTGAAGGCCGCCAGGATCATCAGGATGAACACCCCGCGTTCGGGGTCGTTGGCGAAGGCATGCACGCTGGTGATCACGCCCGAGCGCACGATGAACGTGCCGATCAGCGAAAACCCGAAGGCCAGGATCGCCAGCAGGATGGTCCAGCTCTTCAGGCTTTCGCGCTTTTCCACCACGATGGCCGAGTGCAGCAGCGCCGCCGCCAGCAGCCAGGGCATGAAGGAGGCGTTTTCCACCGGATCCCAGAACCAAATACCGCCCCAGCCCAATTCGTAATAAGCCCACCACGATCCCAGCACGATGCCGATGGTCAGAAAAATCC
>DOIS01000339.1:15093-15374 GCA_003511785.1 Paracoccaceae bacterium | reverse complement strand
CTGCCACAGCATCTTGACCCGCCCCCCCTTCGCGGCCAGCGCGGCCAGCGAGGCGCCATAGGCCCCTTGCGCCACCACGTCGCCGCCCTGGTCGGCCTGGCCGAACAGGCTCGCATAGCCCTCGATCACCGCGCCCTCGCTCACGCTCAGCCCCTCGCCGAACCGCGCGAACTTGTGTTCCAGTCCCGTATCCATTCCGCCTCTCCTCATTGCGCCGCCACCGCCAGGCTCTGGAACGCCTGGCCCAGCACCACCGCCGCCACGCCGTAAACCGCCAGCCA
>DOIS01000339.1:0-14775 GCA_003511785.1 Paracoccaceae bacterium | reverse complement strand
CCACGCCGTAAACCGCCAGCCACAGCCGCCGCTCCAGCCGCTCCATCACCTCCTCCAGCCGGTCCAGCCGGCGGGTCAGGTTCTCGTGATGCACCGCCGCCAGCCGCTCATGCGCCGCCAGCCGCAGCCCCGGCGCACAGTCGAAGGGCGGCAGGTCGCGCGCCCGCTCCTCACGCATCCCCCGGCCCCTCGGGCAGGCCAAGCGCCGCGCGCTTCTCGGCATCGCTCAGGAAATCGGCGGCGCTCACCCGCGCCCATTGCGCGTCGCGCTCGGCGGTCAGCGCCGGCACCTGGTCGAGATCGGGCCTCAGCTCCAGCGCCTCGCCGGTAAACCGCGACAACCACTCCGACAGCGCCGCCGCCACTCGCCCCGCCAAGGGCAGCACGGTCAGGCGATAGAACGCCCGGTGCGCCTCCTGGTAATTGGCATAGGTCGCGTCACCGGGAATCCCCAGCAGCATCGGCGGCACCCCGAAGGCCAGGGCGATCTCGCGCGCCGCCGCCTCCTTGGTCTTGTGGAACTCCATGTCCGAGGGCGAGAACCCCATCGGCTTCCAGTCGAGCCCCCCTTCCAGCACCATCGGCCGCCCGGCATTGCGCGCGCCCTGGTAATTGGCCTCGATCTCGTCCGAGAGCCGCCGGAACTGCTCGTCCGCCATCGCCCCCTGCCCGTCGCCCCCGCGCCAGACCAGCGCGCCCGAGGGCCGCGCCGCGTTGTCCAGAAGCGCCTTGGACCAGCGCGAGGCACTGTTATGCACGTCCACCGCCATCGCCGCGGCCTGCATGGGCGAGAACCCGTAATGGTCGTCCTGCGGATGGAAGCTGCGGATATGGCAGACCGGCGGCACCGGCCCGCTCACGTCGAACCGATGCTTGCGCCCGCCCACGGCATAGTCATAGGCCACCGGCCAGCCATCCGGCCCCGGCACCACCGCCATCCGGTCCGAGCGCAGCACATGCAGCTCCAGCGGCATCTGCCCCTCGCCCTGCACCGCCTCGACCCAGCCGTCCCCGGACAGAAGCAGCTGGCCGAACAGCGCCTCCAGCAGATCGGCCTGCCCCTGCGCCCCGTTGGGCCGGCGCAAAAGGTCCAGCAGCGGATGCTCATCAAAGCGCCGCGCCCGGTCCTGCAACACCAGCGGCACCGCCGCCGCGGCTTCCGCGATCATCTTGACCGACCGGAAGCCGACCGGGTTGCCGGCAAACCCCGCGCGCGTCAGCGAGACGGTGTCGCGCGCGCTCCAGGCCGCCTGCGCACCGCCATGCCAGGCCACCACGCGGCCCGCGGCGCTGGCCTTGGTCTCGGGGGCGGCATCCCGCCCGCCCCGGCGCAAGAAATCGAAAACCATGCTCATCTCCTCATGTCCGCCCCGGCCCGCAGGCCGCATCCCGGCCTCGCTCGCAAACCGTTATCCGGCAAAATCCCTGACAATTCCGAACCCCGCCGCGCGCCCCTCGCCCCCTTCGCGCAACACCCCCAGGGCTCCTTCTCTTTCAAAAATACCTCCGGGGGGAGCGCGAAGCGCGGGGGGCAGAGCCCCCCCGGCGTTCCCGCCAGGTGCCATGGGCCGACGTTCAAGCAGGCGAGGGAAACAATGAACGAGCGCCACGCCCGCCCCCGTCAAACCGAAGGTTTGCCTTCGGCAAAACGCGGGCGCGTCACGCCACCCCTCGGGTCGACGCACCGGTCTCGCTCATCTCAAAACCAGCAGCGACCGCGACCCAAAGCGTCACACCCGCCACGGGCCAGACCAAACACCGCGCGAACGCGCATCTCCAACCTCACACCACCCGCAACCGCGGCCGCCGCCACTCCGCCGCGGGCCGCACCATCAACTCGTGCAGCGCCCAGACCAGCGCATCCACCCGGTCGGGCGAGCCCTGGCCCTCGAACCCCCAGGGCGTCATCAGGCACAGCTGCTCCTCCAGCGCGGCCAGACCCGCCAAGTGCCGCACCCGCCCCTGCTCGTAGAGCGCCGCCACCGGCTCAGCCCGCGCCGCCTTGCCGCGCGCGGCATGGACCGGGCGATAGGGCAGCTCCGGCGCCACCCCGCGCAGCACCTCCTCCACCAGCTTGCCGCCCTGGTTGACCTCGGCCACCAGCCGATGCGCGCCGAAGCGCTCCATCGCCGCCACCGCCGCCCGCGCCCAGCCGTCCGGGCCCAGCCCCTGCACCGTGCGGTCGGCCAGCACAAAGGCCCGCCACTCGGTCGGCGGGCCCTGCATCCGTGCCCCCGCGACCACGATCCCGCAGGCATCGCCCCGCCCGCCCACCGACGGGTCCAGCCCCACGACCACGCGATCCAGCTCCGGCGCCTCGGCGACCCGCAGCCCCTCCAGCATCTCGGTCGTCCACAGCGCGCCCTCGGCATCGTTCAACAGCACCCCGTCCAACTCCTGCCGCCCCAGCCGCGTGCCGGCATAGCGCCGCCGCACCTCCTCCAGGAAGGAGGCCGCCAGATGCGCCCGGTTGGCCTCGGTCGGCGCGTGCGTGGTCACGGTCGAGGGCGCCTCCAGCAACTCGCGCAGCACCGGCACGCTGCGCGGCGTCGTGGTCACGCAGGCGCGCGGGCGCTCCCCCAGCCGCAGCGCGAATTGCAGCATGTCCCAGGCTTCGCGCCCGCGCTTCCACTTGGCCAGCTCGTCGGCCCAGGCGGCGTCGAACTGCGGCCCGCGCAGCATCTCCGGGTCATGCGCCGAAAAGGCCTGCGCCTCGGCCCCGTTGGGCCACACCAGCTTGCGCTCGCCCGCCTTCCAGCGCGGCCGCCGGTCGGGCGGCGAATTGGCGAGGATGCCGCTGTCGCCCAGCACCATCACGTCGCGCACCTGGTCGAAGGTCTCGCCCACCAGCGCCACGCGCCGCGCCCGCCCCGGATCGAGGGGCCGCGCGCCCTCGACCTGCGCGCGCACCCATTCGGCACCCGCGCGGGTCTTGCCCGCGCCGCGCCCGCCCAGGATCACCCAGGTCCGGCTATCGCCCCCGGGCGGCAGCTGATGCGGCAGCGCCCAGAACTCGAACAGGTAAGGGAGGGCCATGAGCCCTCCCTCCCCGATTTCACCCAGGAACCTCTCCCGCACCGCAGCAGGCGCGGAGGCGAGCCAGGCGGCACCCGATTTCAAATCGAGCCCGGTCGAGATCAAGGGCGTATCCGCCCTGGACGATCCCGGTGTCTTCGCTTCGGAGTTTGACAAGCTGTGCCTCCACCGTTTGACAGTTGCGGATCAGCGCCGCGCAATCGCTCACCTGGCGTTTGCCGCGCGTCAGGTCTGCTTCCTCCCCGGCATCGATCTGCGCCTTCAGGTCTTCCGCCATTTGCCGCAGATCGTTCACGGACCGCTTCAGCGACTCGAACAGTTCCGTCGCCTCCGCGACCCGGTCCTCCGGGGTAATCAAGATCATGTGCCCTTGCCTCATGCGTTGTGATCTCCGCACGAGAGGGATCCTGGGCGGCGCGGTCCCTGTTGTGCCACCGCCCCCGATCGCCTTCTAGCAGGCCACAACTTATACGGGAAAACGCGGCAAAAATCAAGGTTTCCGATCCGCCCGCCGCAACGCCCCGCCGCCCGACGCCGCAAGGATTTCGCGCAACAGGACAAGAAAAAGCCCCGGGCGGCCGGCCCGAGGCTTTTTCGATTATCATTCTGTATCAGCGCACTACGCGACGAAGCTAAAGCATAACTTCAAGTAACGCCCGGTTAACCTCAGTTACCTTCCGCGTTCCGCTCCGCCTCGATCTCGCGCCAGCGGCGCACGTTGGCGTTGTGTTCGTCCAGCGTCTCGGCAAAGGCATGCCCGCCGGTGCCATCGGCCACGAAGAAGATGTAGGGCGTCTGGTCGGGGTCCGCCGCGGCCTCCAGGCTGGCCAGCCCCGGGTTGGCGATCGGCGTCGGCGGCAGCCCTGTGATGACATAGGTGTTCCAGGGCGTCACCCGGCGCAGCTCGCTCTGGCGCAGCCCGCGCCCCAACACGCCGCGCCCTTCGGTCACGCCATAGATCACCGTGGGATCGGTCTGCAACCGCATCCCCCGCTCCAGCCGGTTGACGAAGACGCTGGCCACCTGGCGCCGCTCCTCGGCCACGCCGGTCTCCTTCTCGATGATCGAGGCCAGGATCAGCAACTCTTCCGGCGTCTCGATGGGCAGCCCTTCGGCGCGCCCCTCCCAGGCGGCGTTCAGCCGCAGAGCCTGGCGCTCAGCCATCTCGTCCAGCAGCGCCGCGCGCTCCATGCCAGGCTCCACTTCATAGCTGTCGGGCGCCAGCGTCCCCTCGTCGGGCACCTCCTCCACGTCCCCCTCCAGCACGTCCATCGCCTTCAGCGCCTCCACCACTTGCCACGAGGTCACGCCCTCGGCCATGGCGATGCGATAGCGCGTGTCGGCCTGACCGCGCTTCTCGGTGTAGACCTCGGGCGCCTCTTCCTCGGCGTAATCGAACTCGGCCCGCTCGACGAAGCGACCCTCCGCCGGGTCCAGCTCGCGCACCTCGGCCAGCGTCCGGGTCACGCCGATGCGATAGACGATCTCGGTGCCGCATGTGCTGGCGCCACCCCGGGTGATCTGGTCCACGATCTCTTCCATCGAGGCGCCCTCGCGCACCAGGAAACTGCCCGCCTTCAGATCGTCGGCCTTCTCCTGGTAATCCGCGCCGAGCCGAAAGATGGTGCCGCTCGACACCGCGCCCTGCGCCTCCAGGTCACGGCTCACCCGCGCCATGGTCGCCCCGCGCTCCACCCGCAAGCAGATCGCCTCTTCCAGCGGGCCTTGCGCCGTATAGGTGTTCTGCCCCCACAGGATCAGCCCGCCCAACAGGAACAGGGCCACCGCCAGGAAGGTCAGCATGTTCGAGGCCAGCGCCCGCCACATCAGCGCGGTTTTCCGAACAGAACGCTGGCATTGGTCCCGCCAAAGCCGAAGCTGTTGGAGAGCGCCACGTCGATCTTGCGCTCCCGCTTGACGTTGGGTGCCAGGTCCACCGGCGTCTCGACCGCCGGGTTGTCCAGGTTGATCGTCGGCGGCGCCACCTGGTCGCGGATCGCCAGGATCGAGAAGATCGCCTCGATCGCCCCGGCCGCCCCCAAAAGATGCCCGGTCATCGACTTGGTCGAGGTCATGGTGACTTCGCCCGCAGCCTCGCCCATCAGCCGCTCCACCGCGCCCAGCTCGATCGTGTCGGCCATGGTCGAGGTGCCATGCGCGTTGATGTAATCCACGTCCTTGGGCTCCAGCCCGGCGCTGGCCAGCGCCGCGCGCATCGAGCGTTCCGCCCCGTCGCCATCCTCGCTGGGCGCGGTGATGTGATAGGCGTCGCCCGACATGCCGTAGCCCAGCACCTCGGCGTAAATCTTGGCACCCCGCGCCACCGCGTGCTCGTACTCTTCCAGGATCACCACGCCCGCGCCCTCGCCCATCACGAAGCCATCGCGGTCGGTGTCATAGGGCCGGCTCGCCGCCTTGGGGTCGTCGCCGTATTTCGTGGAGAGCGCCTTGCAGGCGTTGAACCCGGCGATCCCGATCTCGCAGATGCAGGCTTCCCCGCCCCCCGCAACCATCACCTCGGCGCCGCCCGCCCGGATGATCCGCGCGGCGTCCCCGATGGCATGCGCCCCGGTCGAGCACGCCGTCACCACCGAGTGGTTCGGCCCCTTGAACCCGTGCCGGATCGACACCTGGCCCGAGGCCAGGTTGATCAGCGCGCCCGGAATGAAGAAGGGCGAGACCCGCTTCGGCCCACGGTCTCGGATCAGGTTGGCGGTCTCGGCGATGGAGCCCAGCCCGCCGATCCCCGAGCCGATCAGCACCCCGGTGCGCAGCCGGTCGGCCTCGTCCTCGGGCATCCAGCCCGCGTCGCGGCAGGCCATGTCGGCGGCGGCGATGGAATAGAGGATGAAATCCTCGATCTTGCGCTGTTCCTTGGGCGCCATCCAGTCGTCGGGATTGAACGTGCCATCCGTCCCGTCGCCGCGCGGCACCTCGCAGGCATAGGTGGTCACCACGCCGCTTTCCGCCGCGTCGAAGCGGGTGATCGGCCCGGCGCCGCTCTGCCCCGCCAGAAGACGCGACCAGGTCTCTTCGACCCCGCTGGCCAATGGCGTGACCAGTCCCAGCCCGGTGACAACAACTCTGCGCATGAACCGCCCTCTTGCCTTGTGTCTTTCGCGCACCGCTCTTACCGCGCACCACCCCCCGGGGGCAAGAGCGCAGGCCGGCGCTGTTCAGCGCATTTCGGCCGCCTGACCGCCGATCAGCCCCAGTGCGCTGGCCAGCAGTTGCGCCGCCGTGCGCGCGCCTTGGCCCTCCCGGTCGGCCTCGGCCATGAACTCGACCATGTCCAGCCCCGCGATCCGCGCCCGCGCCGCCACGCCGCGCAGAAGGGCAAGCACCTGCGCATGGGTCAGCCCGCCCCCGGTGGGCGCGATCACCGCCGGCATGATCGCGGGGTCGAGCGCGTCGAGATCGAAGGCGATCACCACCCGCGCACCCTCGGGGATCAGGTCGAGCGCCGGCCCCACGCCGCCCGCGTGCACCTCCTGCGCCGGGACCAGATGCGCGCCCCAGTCGCGCGCCGCCGCCAACTCCGCCATCCCGGCCGAGCCCACGCCCCGCGCGCCGACCTGAACGATGCGCTCCACATGGCTCATTTCGCTGGCGCGCCGCATGGTGGACGAGAGGCCCAGCGTCTCGCCCTCCACGCTGTCGCGCCAGTCGATATGCGCGTCGATCTGCAAGATCGTGACCGGGCCCTGCCCGTCGAACGCCGCGAGAAACGGGATCGGCACCGAATCGTCGCCCCCCAGCAGAACCGGCACCGCGCCCGCGCCCAGCACGGCGCGGGTAGCGGCCCCGATCGCCGCGCGGTTGGCGGGCGCGTCGCCCGGGTCCAGCGCCAGATCGCCTGCGTCCAGCGCGCGCACGCCCTCGGGCAGGATCGGGCCGCCCAGGTCGAAATTCACGCGGGTGAGGTCGCCGGCATAGCCCGCGCCGCCCGCCCGGATCGCCGCCGGACCGCCCGCGCAATAGGCGCCCACCGACGCATAGGGCGTGGCGCAGTCCGCACCGAACAGCACCAGGTCGGCCGCATCGCCGGGCGCGCCCCTCGGCAGGCCCAGGAACCCCGCGCCAGCAGGTCCCGCGCCGAACATGTCCTCAAGCCGCGCCATTGCCACGCCCCTTTCGTGAAAAGTGCCCGAACCGCCTTCAAGGCGCGAAACTGCGTTGCGGCGGCCGGTCCCGGCGCAACAGCACCGCCTGCGCACCGCCGCGCGTCACCGCGTCGCCCGCTTCATAGCCCAGCCGCCGGGCCAGGTGCTGCGAACGCGCGTCGCAGACGGTCACGCAGCAGGTCAGCGGCCCGGGGATCACCCGGTCGAACCAGTCATGCGCGGCCTGCGCCGCCTCGGGGCCATAGCCGCGCCCGCGCACCCCCTCGGCCAAATGCCAGCCCGCCTCGGGCGGGGTGCCGGCGCCGGCGCTGTCGGCCTGCGAGAACCCCACCAGCCCGATCATCCGCCGGCTGGCCGCCTCGGTCACCGCCCATTGGCCGAAGCCCAGCATCTGCCACTGCCCGGCATTGCGCAGGAACAGGTCCCAGGCGCCCGACCGGTCGCGCCCGCCGCAGGCGGGCTGGGCCTGGATCTCGGCATAGCGGTCGAAATCCGGCATCCGCATCGGCCTGAGTGTCAGGCGCGCGGTGTTGATCACGGGAATCGTGCGGTTCATGGACCCTGCTCTGTCGTCTTTGCCTCGGGCTCCATCGAGCCAGCGCCCGCCCCCGCGCGGCAAGAGCCAAAGCACCCGTTCCGGCGAATTCCCGCCCGGGCGCTGCACGCCGCTCCCGGCCCGGATCGCACTGGGTCTTCTTCTCTTTGGCAAATATCTCCGGGGGAGTCCCGAAGGGACGGGGGCAGAGCCCCCATCCACCGGACATGCAAAAGCGGCGCCCCCAACCGGAGGCGCCGCCCTGAAAAGCTCTATTTACCCAGTGGCTTACGAGGCTTCCTTGATGAACTTCACCGCGTCGCCGAAGGTCTGGATGGTCTCGGCCGCGTCATCGGGGATCTCGATGCCGAACTCTTCCTCGAACGCCATGACCAGCTCCACGGTGTCCAGGCTGTCGGCGCCCAGGTCGTCGATGAACGAGGCGCTCTCGGTCACCTTGTCCTCTTCAACACCCAGGTGCTCCACAACGATCTTCTTCACGCGGTCTGCGACGTCGCTCATGTCTTTTCCTCATTCCTTGTCGGGCCTGCGCCCGTTGTCTCGCCGATGCCCGGTCCGGGTGGCTTGGTTGATGCCCGCGGGCGGGCGGTTGGATCCCGGCGGGCCGGGGAATGGCGGGGGCGCTCCTCCTGTGCCCCGCCACGATTTGCGCCGCCTATAGCACAGTCATGGGCCAAGGCAAACGCTTTCGGCGCCGCTGGCGCCGGGGGTCACAACATGGCCATGCCACCGTTCACATGCAAGGTCGTGCCGGTGACATAGGCGGCTTCCGCGCTGGCCAGGTAAAGCACCGCGGCGGCGATTTCCTCCGGCGTGCCCATGCGCCCGGCGGGGATCTGGGCGTTGATCTTTTCCTTCTGATCGCCCGACAGCTTGTCGGTCATTGCGGTGGCGATGAAACCGGGCGCGACCGCGTTGACGGTGATGCCGCGACTGGCCACCTCGGCGGCCAGCGATTTCGACATCCCCACCATACCGGCCTTGGCCGCGGCATAGTTGCCCTGGCCCGGGTTGCCGGTGGCGCCCACCACCGACGAGATGTTGACGATCCGGCCCCAGCGCGCCTTCATCATCGGCCGCAGCACGCCCTTGCACAGCCGGAAGGTGGCGGTGAGGTTCACGTCCAGCACGCTCTGCCATTCCTCGTCCGACATGCGCATGAAGAGATTGTCGCGGGTGATCCCGGCATTGTTGACCAGGATGTCCACCGCGCCCATCGCCTCCAGCGCCTGCTTGGGCAGGGACGTGACCGCTTCGGCATCCGAGAGATTGCAGGGCAGCACATGGGCGCGGTCGCCCAACTCGCCCGCCAGTTCCTCCAGCGGCGCCACCCGTGTGCCCGACAGCCCCACCGTGGCCCCCGCGCCGTGCAACGCCTGCGCGATGGCGCCGCCGATCCCGCCCGAGGCACCGGTGATCAGCGCAGATTTTCCCGTCAAATCGAACATGGTCAGTCTCCTTTCCCGGCCCCGTTTTCCTTCAAGGAAAACGCGCCGGAATTTTTCAAAAATTCCGTTTCACTCGGCGCCCGCCGCGGCCCGGACCTCCTCGGGCGTGCCCACGGCGCGGGTGGCGAGGCTGCGGTCGATGCGCCGCACCATGCCCGAGAGCGCCTTGCCCGCGCCGATCTCCCAGGTCTCGGTCACCCCCTGCCCGGCCATCCAGGCCACGCTCTCGCGCCAGCGCACCGCGCCGGTGACCTGCTCGACCAGCAGCGTGCGAATGGTGTCCGGGTCGCTCACCGCCTCGGCGCGCACATTGGCCACCAGCGGAACCGCCGGGGCCTTGATCTCGACCTCTGCCAGCGCCTCGGCCATGACATCGGCGGCGGGCTGCATCAGCGCGCAATGGAACGGCGCGCTCACCGGCAGCAGCATCGCGCGCTTGGCGCCGCGCTCCTTGGCCAGCGCGGCGGCGCGCTCCACCGCCGCCTTGTGGCCCGAGACCACCACCTGCGCCGGGTCGTTGTCATTGGCCGCCTGGCAGGTCTCGCCCTGCGCGGCCTCATCGGCCACCGCGCGCACCGCCGCGAGGTCCAGCCCCAGGATCGCCGCCATGGCGCCCTCGCCCACCGGAACCGCATCCTGCATGGCCTCGCCCCGGATGCGCAACAGCCGCGCGGCGTCGGTGACGCTCAAGGCCCCGGCGGCGGCCAGCGCGGAATACTCGCCCAGCGAATGGCCCGCCACACAGGCCGCGCGCGTCACCGCGACACCCTCGGCCTCCAGCGCCCGCATCGCCGCCAGCGAGGTGGCCATCAGCGCGGGCTGGGCGTTGCGGGTCAGGGTCAGCGTCTCGATCTCGCCCTCCCAGATCAATGCGCTGAGGCTCTCGCCCAGCGCCGCGTCCACCTCGTCGAACACCGCGCGCGCGGCCGGGTAGGCCTCGGCCAGGGCCCGGCCCATGCCGATGGCCTGCGCGCCCTGCCCGGGAAAGATGAATGCGGTCGTCATGGCTGTCCTCCGGTCCCTTTCGTTGCGCCGGGTCAATAGACGCTGCGGCCCGCCCAGACAAGCGCGGATGGGCAGGTGGCAAGGGTTTGCACCGCTCACATTCCAACGGTACGATATGTTCCGGGCGGCCGATCTGCGCCGCCCCCGCGATCGCCACACAAGGAGGTTTTGATGAAACTCCCCGCTCTCGCCCCGACCCTCGCCCTCGTCACCCTGGCCCTGACCGCCCCCGCCGCGCTGCTGGCCGGCAGCCCCGGGCCGGCCCCGCGCTCCCGTCGGCCCAGGACTGGACCGGCTTCTATCTCGGGGGCCAGATCGGCTGGGGCGGTTTCGATGCCGAGGGCGCCGGGCTGGATGTCTCGGACGATGCCGCTTTCGGCCGCGTTCATGCCGGCTATACCCACGATTTCGGAAACTTCATCCCCGGCGGCGAGGCCGAGGTCGAGGCCACCGGGCTGGAGGGCCGCGTGGGCGCGGCGACCGGCCAGGTCGACCGCATCGCCCGGCTTAAGCTGCGCGCGCCCCACCTCGTGCAGCCAGGAATGCTCCGGCCCGATGCCGGGATAGTCGAGTCCCGCCGAGATCGAATAGCCCTCGAGGATCTGCCCGTCCTCGTCCTGAAGCAGATAGGTCCGGTTGCCATGCAGCACGCCGGGCCGCCCGCCGGTGAGGCTGGCGCAATGCTCCATCTTGTCGTCGACGCCGCGCCCGCCGGCCTCGACGCCGATGATCGACACCTCCTTGTCGTCGAGGAAGGGATGGAACAGCCCCATCGCGTTCGACCCGCCGCCGATGGCGGCGATGATCGTGTCGGGCAGCCGGCCCTCGGCCGCCTGCATCTGGGCCTTGGCCTCCTTGCCGATGATCGACTGGAAATCGCGCACCATCGCCGGATAGGGGTGCGGCCCGGCGACCGTGCCGATGCAGTAGAACGTGTCGCGCACATTGGTCACCCAGTCGCGCAGCGCGTCGTTCATGGCGTCCTTGAGCGTGCCGCGCCCGGATGTCACCGGCACCACCTCGGCGCCCAGAAGGCGCATGCGAAAGACGTTGGGCGCCTGCCGCTGCACGTCATGCGCGCCCATGTAGACCACGCATTTCAGACCGAATTTCGCGCAGACCGTGGCGGTGGCCACGCCGTGCTGGCCGGCCCCGGTTTCGGCGATGATGCGCTCTTTGCCCATGCGGCGGGCCAGCAGGATCTGGCCCAGCACGTTGTTGATCTTGTGCGCGCCGGTGTGGTTGAGCTCGTCGCGCTTCATGTAGACCTTGGCGCCGCCCAGGCGCTCGGTCAGCCGCTCGGCGAAATAGAGCGGGCTGGGCCGGCCCACGTAATGGGTCCAGAGATGGTCCATCTCGTCCCAGAAGCTCCGGTCGGTCTTGGCGCGCTTGTATTCCGCCTCCAGTTTCAGGATCAGCGGCATCAGGGTCTCGCTGACAAACCGCCCTCCGAAGATGCCGAAACGGCCCTTCTCGTCGGGGCCGGACATGAAGGAATTGAACAGATCGTTGGCCATGGGGACGCCCTTTTCGGTGGTTTCCCCTGTCCTAGTGCGCGCACCCTGCGAGAGCAAGCGCAAGGCAGGCGTCACGCGCTTGTCCCCAGGCTTTCAGCGAAAGCCTGGCCGCAAATCCTCGCGAGGATTTGTCGGCAAACTTTCGGACAAAGTTTGCCGTCCGGCGGTGAGAAGGCGCACCGGCTGGGCGTTGCAGAACACGATGATCTGGTCGCCGTTCTCGACCGCGGTGAAGCCTCGGCGGCGGATTTCGGACAGGAACAGCTCGCGGCCGACCATGCGTTCCACGTCGCGCACCCGGCGGCGCACGACGCCGCCGTCGCGCGCGGACTTGGCGTTGAACAGATGGGCGAACCATTGCTGGGGCGATCGGGGCGGGATGGCACAGCTCATGCCCGCAGGCTGGACCGGGCGCGGTTAAACCCCGGTTAACGCGCCCCGGCCGCGGCGATGAAATCGCGGATCAGGCCCGCGTCCTTCTCGCCCGGCGCGGCCTCCACGCCCGAGGACACGTCCACCTGGCGCGCGCCGGTCAGGCGCAGCGCCTCGGCCACGTTGCCGGGCGTCAGCCCGCCGGCCAGCATCCAGGGCTTGCGCCAGTATTTCCGCCCGGCCAGCAGCCGCCAGTCGAAGGCCAGCCCGTTGCCACCGGGCAGCGCGGCCCCCTCGGGCGGCTTGGCATCGATCAGGAGCTGGTCGGCCACCTCGGAATAAGCGTCGATCGCCGCCAGGTCGGCCTCTTCCGCCACGCCCAGCGCCTTCATCACCGGCAACCCGGCCCGCGCCTTGACCTCGGCCACCCGCGCGGGTGTCTCCTGCCCGTGCAGTTGCAGCATGTCGATCGGCACCCTGTCCAGGATCGCGTCCAACTCGGCATCCGAGGCGTTCACCGTGAGCGCCACCTTGCACAGGCCCGGCGGCGCCTCGAGCGCCAGCGCGGCGGCGCGGGCGGGATCGACATGGCGCGGCGACCTGGGAAAGAACACGAAGCCCGCATAGGCGGCCCCGGCCGCGGCGGCGGCGGCCAGGTCGGCGGGCCGGGTCAGCCCGCAGATCTTCACCCGGATGTCGGAGGGCATGGGATCAGCCGGTCTTGTCGAGGATGGCGAGCACGTCGTCTTTCTCGGCGTGGCGCTCCTCCTTGAGGCGGTCCACCTCGCGCGCCAGCTTCTTGGCCTCACGGCCGCGCTGCGCCGCCTCGCGGCGGTGCTTGTACTCGCGCATCCATTCCCAGATGAAACCGATCACGAGCCCGGCGGCGACCCCGCCCAAGACCACGATGAAGAGCGGCAGCGTGACCTGGAAATTCTGACCCATCAGGGGCTCGAGCCCCTCGGGGATCAGCTTCAACGTCACGGGGCCGCGATTGGCCAGCGAGACGGAGACCAGAGTGATGCCGATCACGGCCAGGAAGGCATAGCGCAGATAGCGTATCACGGTTGTTCTACTTTCAGTTCACGACTTGCCGTTCAGGCGGTCGCGCAGGAGCTTGCCGGCCTTGAAGAAGGGCACGCATTTCTCTTCGACATGAACGGTTTCGCCGGTGCGCGGGTTCCGTCCCACCCTGGCATCCCGCTGCTTGACGGAAAAGGCGCCGAAACCGCGCAGTTCGACCCGGTCGCCGCGGGCCATGGCGGCGGTGATCTCTTCGAACACGGTGTTCACGATGCGCTCGACATCGCGCTGGAACAGGTGCGGGTTCTCATCGGCGATCTTCTGAATCAGTTCCGACCGGATCATCGGTTGTCATCCTCCAAAGGCAGCCGTCTTCGCGGGCTTTCCGCCGACTATATGGAGAATTCGGACTTACGGAAACATGGAGTTCCCGTCAAACCCATCATTTGCCGTGCAATTTCTCGGATTTCTTCAGGCGGCCCGGTGGCGCGGCGGGCGTTCCGCATGTCGGAACGCAACGGCCGCCCCTGGCGCCCAATCGTGATTCGCAAAGCGAACGGCCCCGCACCGGAGGGTGCGGGGCCGCTGCGTTCACGTCACTGGCGCGGGGATCACTCGTCGGTGCTCTTCAGCGCCGCGCCCAGGATGTCGCCCAGCGAGGCACCCGAGTCGGAGGAGCCATACTGTTCCACGGCCTCCTTCTCCTCGGCGATCTCGCGGGCCTTGATCGACAGGCCCAGGCGGCGGGTCTTGCTGTCCACGTTGGTCACGCGCACATCGACCTTGTCACCGACCGAGAACCGCTCGGGGCGCTGCTCGGAACGGTCACGCGACAGATCGGAGCGGCGGATGAAGGACTTCATGCCCTCGTATTCCACCTCGATCCCACCATCCTCGATCGCGGTCACCTCGACGGTCACAACCGAGCCGCGGCGCACACCGCCCACGGCCTCGGCGAACTTGTCGCCGCCCAGCGCCTTGATCGAGAGCGAGATGCGCTCCTTCTCGACGTCGGTTTCCGAGACCACCGCCTGGACGATGTCGCCCTTGCGGTATTCCTTGATGGCTTCCTCGCCGCGCTGGTCCCAGCTCAGGTCGGAGAGGTGCACCATGCCGTCGATGTCGCCTTCGAGGCCGATGAACAGGCCGAACTCGGTGATGTTCTTGACCTCGCCCTCGACCTGCGTGCCCTCGGGATGGGTCTCGGCAAAGACTTCCCACGGGTTGCGCATGGTCTGCTTGAGGCCCAGGCTCACCCGGCGCTTGGCAGCGTCGATCTCCAGCACCATGACCTCGACCTCTTGCGAGGTGGAGACGATCTTGCCGGGGTGCACGTTCTTCTTGGTCCAGGACATTTCCGAGACGTGCACCAAGCCCTCGACACCGGGTTCCAGTTCGACGAAGGCGCCGTAATCGGTGATGTTGGTGACGCGGCCCTTGTGGACCGACCCCAGCGGATACTTGGCGCCGACCAGGTCCCACGGATCTTCCTGGAGCTGCTTCATGCCCAGGGAGATGCGGTGGGTCTCCTTGTTGATCTTGATGACCTGCACCTTCACCTTCTCGCCGATCTCGAGGATCTCGGAGGGGTGGTTGACGCGGCGCCAGGCCATGTCGGTGACGTGCAGCAGGCCGTCCACACCGCCGAGATCGACGAAGGCGCCGTATTCGGTGATGTTCTTGACCACGCCGTC
>DOIS01000153.1 GCA_003511785.1 Paracoccaceae bacterium | reverse complement strand
CCAACTTTTGGGCATTGCTCCCGGCTATGCGATGCGCAAAACATCCGAGGCAGGACAAATGATGAATCGCAGGATCTTCGGGCTGGGCGCTATGGCCGGGTTGGCCGCCACGCTTTCCGGCTGTGCCAGCAAGTTCAAGACATACCGGGGCCCCGAGGTGACCTCGATCGTGGTGAACAAGAGCGCGCGGCGGATGTACCTGCTGCACCACACGGAAGTGCTCAAGGAATACCACGTCGATCTCGGCTTTGCGCCGGTCGGGCACAAGCAGGTCGAAGGCGATGGCAAGACGCCCGAGGGAACGTATCTGATCGACCGCAAGAACCCCAACAGCCAGTTTCACCTCTCGGTGGGCATCGATTACCCGAACGACCGCGACCGCGCCTTTGCCGCCGCCCTGGGCAAGAGCCCTGGTGGGGACATCTTCATCCACGGCGACGCCAAACCGAAGAAGCGCCGCCGCGACTGGACCGCCGGGTGCATCGCGGTCAAAAACCGCGAGATCGAAGACATCTATGCCATGGTCAACCTGGGCACGCCGATCACGCTGCGCGCCTGAAGGGGAGGGCGCATAGGCGCCTCGCGCTTTGACGCATTGCGCTACAGCTTTCGGGCCATGTCCTAGGCGATCCGCGCGATCGGCTCTGCCTTGCCGCCGATCTCACGCGCGCGGGGGTCGTTCGCGCTGCCGTCCTCGGCCCGCTTGGACACGCCCTGGAGAATCGCCGCAACGCGGAACATGCCGAGCACCAGGTAGACGTCCCAGCTCTCTGGCGGTTCGAGCCCCGATCGTTCGATATATCGGCGGGCATAGGTCTGTTCGTCCGGGATGCCTGCGAGGGCGAAATCGACCCCGGCCAGACCGCGAAACAGCTCGGGAGCGAAGCGCCAGATCATCAGGTGATAGGCGAAGTCGGCGATCGGATTGCCGATGGTGGACAGCTCCCAGTCCAGCACCGCGATCACGCGCGGCTCGGTGGGGTGGATCAGCACGTTGTCGAGGCGATAATCGCCATGCACCACGCGGGGAGGGTGCTCGTCGGGGAGATGGTCGGGCAACCAGGCGATCAGCCGGTCCATGGCGGGGTTCGGTCCGGTGCGCGCGGCCTCGAACGGCCGGGTCCAAAGCGACACCTGGCGGCTGAGGGCGTTCTCCTTGCGGCCGAAATCGCCCAGGCCGATGGCGTCGGGGTCCAGACCGTGGATCTGCGCGATGGTGGCGTTCATGCTATCGAAGATGCCGGTCCGGTCGTCGCGGCTCAGCCCGGGCAGGCGCGGGTCCCAGAAGACGCGGCCGGGGACGAAATCCATGACGTAGAAGATGCTGCCGAGAACGGTCGTGTCGGTGCAGAGCGCATGGACACGCGGGACGGGCGCACCGGCGGCGTGCATTGCCGATAACACGCGATATTCACGGTCCACGGCATGGGCGCTGGGCAGGACCGGGCCCACAGGCTTGCGGCGCAGCACGTAGTCGCCGCCGGGCGTCGCGACTCGGAACGTCGGGTTGGATTGCCCGCCTTCGAACTTGGAAAGCTGCAAGGGCCCGGCATACCCCGCGACATTGGCCCGCATCCAGCCGTCAAGGGCGGTCGCATCCGGCCAGTGTCCGCGTTCCTGCAATCGTCCGTCTCCGTTCCCGCCAGATGACCGCGCAAGGATCGCCCCAAGTCAGGTGATGTTCAACCTTCCAGAGCGCATCATGCCGCCACCTTTTGGACGCGGGGCACCGTCGCGGGCGGTCCGCATGGCGTTTCGCGGCGACCTCAGACCCCGCCGGGGTTCTGCGCGCCGCCCATCACCAGTGTCCACCAGATCTTGCCGTTGTTCTCCTGATACCAGGCAAAGCCCATGTTGCGGGCGCGCTGGTCGAGAATCACCGACTTCGTGCCCGGCTCTTCCATCCAGGCGGCCAGGGTCTCCAACTCGGTCTCGTAGGTCTCCGAGATGGCCTCGCCCAGCATCGCGCCGGTATAGCCGGCGCGGGCCACCCGGTCCAAGGGCGACGACCCGTCCGAGCCGAAATGCCAGGGGCGGTTCTGAACCGACATGTCGCGCGAATGGGTGGCGGCGGCGGCGGTCAGCTGCGCGTTCAACTCGACCGGCGGGGCGCCGGCCGCACTGCGCAGCGCGTTGACCGAATCCAACATGCGGAACTTGATCCGGGATTCGTCCGCCCAGCGAATGCGATAGGCCTTTGGCAATGGCTGACCGTCGGCGCCCAGCCGGGTGGGACTGCTGGGAACGGCACAGGCCGACAAGAGCAGGACCAGGGGCAGAAGCAGAGAGATCAGACGGGCCATTTGCGATTCCATGTCAACCGGGTGCGAGAGCACTTAGCCTGTCGCGACGCGCTTATCAAACTCACATCCCGGTGGGGCCGGGGTTTGACGCCGGTTTGATTTGCGACTGCGGCTTTCCGGTCATATCATTCACGGATCGAATTATTGCAATCACTTCAACGGATCATTTCGGAACCATGACAGACAGCCCCTTCAAAGCCACCCGTCGCGGGTTTCTGGCCGGGTCCGCCGCAATGCTCGGCACCCGGGCCTTCGCCTTTGAGGAGACCGAGAGCTATGACCCGCTGCGTCCCCCGCCCGAGCCCGAGCCGCCGGTGCGGCGCAACATATCCAGCTTCCGCTCGGCGCATTGGAAGCCCTATTTCAGCAACCTGCGCAACGGCGCGGTGCTGGTCGACATCCAGTCTCGCGTGTTGCACTACTGGTCCGAGGATCAGTCGATCTATCGGCTTTACCCGACGTCGGTCCCGCTGACCGACGACCTGACCCGTCGCGGGCGCACCCGTGTCGTGCGCAAGGTCGAAGGCCCCAGTTGGGCGCCGACGCCCAACATGCTCAAGCGCAACCCGGAATGGCCGCGATTCATCCCGCCGGGGCCGGACAATCCGCTGGGCACGCATGCCCTCTACCTCAGCTGGAAGTATTACCGCATCCACGGCACCCACGACACCCGCAAGATCGGGCGCCGGTCTTCGAACGGCTGCATCGGCCTTTACAACGAACATATTCAGGAACTGTTCGGCATGACCAAGGTGGGCACGCAAGTGTTGCTAATTTGACGACATCTTGCTGTTCCCGTGTCAACGGGCGTGAACAAGCAATTGCAATCCAACTGCATTGCTGCTTAGAAAAACCTACGAGGTAAGTCTTGAAAGCGCGGTTCACTGTGTGGAATCGCGCGGATTCTGGAGGATAAAATGAAGAAACTCGTTCTCGCCGCTGCTCTGTCCGCCGCTGCTTCGACCGCTTTCGCCGGTTCGCTGGCCGAACCCGTCGTGGAAGCCCCGGTCATCGTGGAAGAAACCCAAAGCGCGTCGGCCGGCATCCTGCTGCCGCTGCTGCTGCTGGTTCTGGTCGGTGTGGCTGTTGCCGCCGACTGATCGTCAAGCGATCTGAAAAACGGAAAAGGCGGTGGGCATCCCACCGCCTTTTTCTTTTTCCGCGTGCCTGATCGGCGAGGTCCGGCTGGCTTAGGACAATGAAAAAAGGCGCCCGCTTGGGGCGCCTTTCCTTTACTTGGCCGTCCGGCTCTTAGCCGATGATCGCGTTCAGTGTGGCGCTGGGGCGCATCGCCGCGATCACCTTCTCCTCGTCAGTGTGGAAGTACCCGCCCAGGTCGACGGGGCGGCCCTGCACCTTGCCCAGCTCGGCCAGGATCTCGGCCTCCTTCTCGGCCAGGTCCTTGGCGATGGGCGCGAAATGGGCGGCAAGCTCGGCGTCCTCGTCCTGGGCCGCCAGCGCCTCGGCCCAATAGCGGGCGAACCAGTAGTGGCTGTCGCGGTTGTCCGGCTCGCCCACCTTGCGCGAGGGCGAGCGGTTGTTGTCCAGGATGCCCTGCGTGGCCACCTCGGCGGCGCGGCCCAGCACGCCGGCCTTGGCGTTGCCCTGGCTGTCGGCAAGGAATTTGAGCGATTCGCCCAGAGCGCAGAACTCGCCCATCGAGTCCCAGCGCAGGTGGTTCTGCTCGACCAGCTGCTGCACATGCTTGGGGGCCGAGCCGCCGGCGCCGGTCTCGAACAGCCCGCCGCCATTCATCAGCTTGACGATGGAGAGCATCTTGGCCGAGGTGCCCAGCTCGAGGATCGGGAACAGATCGGTGAGGTAGTCGCGCAGCACATTGCCGGTGATCGCGATGGAGCTGTCGCCCCCGGTGATCGTGTCGAGCGAGGCGCGGGTCGCTTCACGCGGGGCCATGATCTTGAACTTGTCGGCCACGCCGGCCTTTTCCAGCAAAGGCTTCACATAGGCGATGAGCTGCGCGTCATGGGCGCGGTTCTCGTCCAGCCAGAAGATCGCCTCGAACCCGGTCAGGCGCTGGCGGTCCATCGCCAGTTGCACCCAGTTCTCGATCGGGGCCTTCTTGACCGTGCAGGCGCGCCAGATGTCGCCCTTTTCAACCTCGTGGCTGTGCAGCGTCTCGCCATTGGCCAGCACGATGCGGATGGTGCCGTCGCCCTGCGCCTCGAAAGTGGTCGGGTGGCTGCCGTATTCCTCGGCCTTCTGCGCCATTAGACCCACGTTCTCGACGGTGCCCGCCTTGGTCACGTCGAGCGCGCCGTTTTCTTTGAAATACTTGATCGTCTCATCATAGACCGGCGCATAGCAGTTGTCGGGGATCACGCAGTTGGTGTCGCCCTTCTCGCCGTCCTGGTCCCAGCCCTTGCCGCCGGCGCGGATCACCGCGGGCATTGAGGCGTCGATGATGACATCCGAGGGCACGTGCAGGTTGGTGATGCCCTTGTCGCTGTCCACCATGTAGATCGAGGGACGTTCGGCGCGGACCTCTTCGATGGCGGCCATGATCTCCTTGTCGTCGCGCACCTTGGTCAGCAGGTCGCCCATGCCCGAGTTCGGGTTCACGCCCAGCTCGGCCAGGCGGTCGCCGAACTTGTCGAAGACGGGCTTGAGCCAGGCCTTGACCGCGTGGCCGAAGATGATCGGGTCCGAGACCTTCATCATCGTGGCCTTCATGTGCAGCGAGAACATGGTGCCGTCGGCCTTGGTGTCCTCGATGGCGCTGGCCAGGAAGTCGTCCAGCGCACGGGCCGACATGAAGGTGGCGTCCACGACGGTGCCTTCGTCCAGCGGCCAGTTGTCCTTGAGCGTGGTGGTGGCGCCGTCCTTGGACACGAATTCGATCCTTGCCGCGCCGGCCTGCTCGGCGCTCAGCGTGGCCGAAACCTCGTTCGCATAGAAGTCGTTGCCGGGCATGGACGAGACCTTGGTCTTGCTCTCGGCCGACCAGGTGCCCATCGAATGGGGGTTGTTCTGGGCATAGGTCTTGACCGCCTTGGCGGCGCGGCGGTCGGAATTGCCTTCGCGCAGCACCGGGTTCACGGCCGAGCCCTTGATCGCGTCATAGCGGGCACGGGCCTCTTTCTCGGCGTCGCTCTGCGGCTCGTAGGGGTAGTCGGGGATGTCGTAGCCCTGGCCTTGCAGCTCCTGGATGGCGGCTACCAGCTGCGGCACCGAGGCCGAGATGTTCGGCAGCTTGATGACATTCGCGCCCGGCTCCTTGACCAGCTCGCCCAGCTCGGCCAGGTCGTCGCTCTGGCGCTGGGCTTCGGTCAGCTTCTCGGGAAAGGCCGCGATGATCCGGCCGGCCAGAGAAATGTCCTTGGTTCCGACGCTGACACCGGCGGCATCGGCAAAGCTGCGGATGATGGGCAGAAGCGAATGGCTGGCCAGTTCGGGCGCTTCGTCTACGATGGTATACAATACATCAGGTTTCTTTTGATCTGCCATGTTTCCCGTTCCTTTTCCGATCGAAGGAGATGTTGCGTCATGCGGGCGGCGCGTGCCGTGCGGCCGGCCCGGGGTGAACTGTCGCACCCCCTTTAGAACAATGCCCGCGCAGGATCAATCCGCCGCACCGCGGCCCGGATCACGCATATTGACGCGGGGGCAGAGCGGCCTAGCGCACGGGACCGTCGGGGGCCAGCATCACCTGCGTCGCCTCACGGACCTGCACCACGCTTGCCGCTAGCGGCGCCAGGGGCTCCAGCGGCGAGCGGCTCTCGGGGCTGAAGGTGCGGTCGAGCGCGCGGGTGTTGCCCAGGAGCGCGATCAGTGAGGGTGAACTGGCCGCCACGAAATGCGAGGATTCCGCGTCGCGCGAAAACGCGGTCACATCGATGATCTCGATCGGCAGGTCCGAGACCAGCTCGACATTGTCCAGCGTGCCCAACCGCCGCCGCTTGTTGTCGCCGCGCAGCGTGGCCGAGATGCTCAGCGCCCGATCCTCGCGCGAGACCAGGATCACGAACGGCTTGGGCACCCGGCTGAGACTGCGCATCTGGGCGCGGAACACGTCCACGTCCACATCAGGCGACATCAGCAGCACGCCGCCAAGGTTGCGCGCGGGCCAGCCGGGGGTTTCCAGGTCGATCTGGCGCAAGGTTTCGACGGCCAAGGCGCTGCCCAGCGAATGCGCGATCAGGTTGACCCGGCCATAGCCCGCGCCCGCCAGAAGCCGGAGCAACTCCTCCAACCCGTCGCGGGCGAACAGCATCGAGTCGTTGTCATAGGCATAGCCCAGCGCCCGGCCCCGGCTGGGCCAGGAATAGATCACCGTCACGCCAGGAACCTTGAGGTCATGCACCAGCTGCGCCGCGCGAAAGGCGGTTTCGGACTGGGTGGCGTTATAGCCATGCACGAACACGTTGATCTCGCGCTGGCCGGGCGGCAGGGCGCGACGGATCTCCGAGCGGAAGGCGTTCGCATCCGCGATCACATCGCGCCGGGCCATTGTGAACTCGGTCGCAGGATCCGGGTCCTTGTAGCCGAACTTCAGAGATCCGGGCCGGCGGTCAGGCGGAATTGCGACCGTCAGTTCGAGGAAACTGAGTCCCGGCGACCGGCGAAACCCGAATTTGCCGTCCTGCTCCTGTGCCCGCGTGGTGGCGGCGAAGATGGATTGCGCCTCGCCCACCTCCAGCGCCTGCGGAACGGTGGGGGTGAAATCGGTGCGCGCGCACCCCGCCAACGCGATTAGGGCCTGTGGACATTCAGGATTCCCAAGAGCGTTGATTTCTGATTCACTCTCCC
>DOIS01000212.1 GCA_003511785.1 Paracoccaceae bacterium | reverse complement strand
AGGCGTGCAGGTGTCAACCGGCGGTTACGCCACCGTCCGCGGCCTGCGCAACACCGCCGCCACAGACCGGGCAATCGCCGCGCGGCTTCAACCCGATCTTGCGGGTCTCGCCGTAAAGCGCGTCATAGATCAGCATCTCGCCCCGCAAGGGCGCGCCGGCCCAGGTGATGACCTTGACCGCCTCGACCGCCATCATCGCGCCGATCACGCCGGGCAGCGGTCCCACCACCCCCGCCTCGGCGCAGGAGGGCGCAAGCCCCGGCGCCGGCGCCTCGGGGAAGATACACTGGTAACAGGGCGCGCCATGGGCCGGGTCGAAGACGCTCAACTGCCCCTCCCATTGCGACAGCGCCCCCGAGATCAGAGGCTTGCCCCAGGCCACCGCCACCCGGTTGGCGAGATAGCGGGTGGCGAAATTGTCGGTGCCGTCCAGCACCAGGTCGTAATCCTCCAGGAGCGCGCCCGCGATCTCCTCGTCCAGCCGCCGGTGATAGGGGCGCACGGTGACGCCGGGGTTCTGCGCCTCCATCGCGGCCTGGGCCGAGAGCACCTTGGGGATGCCGATATCCGCGTCGCGATGGATCACCTGGCGTTGCAGGTTGGCGTTCTCCACCACGTCGTCGTCGATCACGCCGATGGTCCCCACCCCGCTGGCCGCCAGGTAGAGCAACGCGGGCGAGCCCAGCCCGCCGGCGCCGATCACCAGCACGCGGGCGTTTTTCAATCGCTTCTGCCCCGGCCCGCCCAGCTCGCGCAGCACGATATGGCGGGCATAGCGATCCAGCTCGGTCTCGGTGAAGGCGCCGGGGCGCGGGGTGGGCGCGGCCTCGGCCTCGCGGGTCACCGCGCGTCCGCGCAACCGGCCCAACACCTGCGCATAAAGCCAGACCAGCACGCCCGCCCCCGCCAGCATGAGCCAGGGCGCGGCCGAGCCGCCGGTGGCCGCCCGCAGCGCGTTGCCCGGCGGCAGCACCAGCTGCGCCAGGATCACCGCCGCCAGAAGCACCGCGATCAGAACCATCCGACGCGCGCGCGGGACCCCCATCAGCGCGCCCACGCCCCAAAGCGCGGCGGCCAGCGCGAAAACCAGCAGCATCAGCGCACCCCCGTCGAGCCGAACCCGCCCGCACCGCGCGCGGTCTCTCCCAGCGTCTCGGCCGGCTGCAGCACCGCCCGCACCACCGGGGCCACCACCATCTGCGCGATGCGCTCGCCATGGGCGACGGTGAAGGGCTCGGCGCCCGCGTTCATCACGATCACCCCCAGCGGCCCGCGATAGTCGCTGTCGATGGTGCCCGGCGTATTGGGCAGGGTGATCCCGTGCTTGAGCGCCAGGCCGGAGCGGGGCCGGATCTGGACCTCGTAGCCCTCGGGGATCTCCAGCCGCAGCCCGGTGGGCACCAGCGCCCGCGCACCCGGCGCGAGCACGACCTGCCCCCGGTCGGGCAGGTTGGCGCGCAGGTCCATCCCCGCCGCACCCGCGCTCGCGTAGGCGGGCAAGGGCACGTCCCGGTCCGCCTCGGCCTCGTATTGCACCCGGATCGTCACCATGCCCGCGTCCCTGCTTCTTTCTGGTTCATATATACCCAAATTCCCGGCCCGCCTCAGGCGCCCAGCTCTTGCGCGATGCGCGCGGCCAGCCGCCGGGCCACCTCGTCCTTGCCCATGCGCTCCCACGCCTCGGCGCCCCGGTCGGTGATCAGCACCACCGCGTTCTCGGCCCCACCCATGATGCCGGTGGCCGGGCTCACGTCATTGGCCACGATCCAGTCGCAGCCCTTGCGGTCGCGCTTGGCGGTGGCGTGGGCCACCACGTCGTCGGTCTCGGCGGCGAAGCCCACCACCAGCCCGGGCCGCCCCTCCCCCATGCCCGCCACGCCCGCCAAGATGTCGGGATTCTCGGCGAACGCCAGCACGGGCAGCCCGTCGCGGGTCTTCTTCAGCTTGCTCGTGTGCGCCTCGGCCATGCGCCAGTCGGCCACCGCAGCCGCGAAGATGCCCGCGTCCACCGGCAGCGCCGCGCGCACTGCCGCCTCCATCTCGCGCGCGGTCTCGACGCGGATGACCTCGACGCCCTCGGGCGGCGGCACCGACGCCGGGCCGGTGACGAAGACCACATGCGCGCCGAGGTCCGCCAGCGCGCGCGCCAACGCCGTGCCCTGCGCCCCCGAGGAGCGGTTGGCGATATAGCGCACCGGGTCGATCGGCTCATGCGTGGGGCCCGAGGTGACCAGCACCCGCCGACCCGCCAGCGGCCCGCCGACAAAGCCGCGCGCGATGGCCTCCGCGATCTCGCCTGGCTCGGCCATGCGGCCGGGGCCGAACTCGCCGCAGGCCATGCCGCCTTCGTTCGGGCCGACCACCCGCACCCCGTCACCGCGCAGCGTCTCGAGGTTGCGCCGCGTGGCCGGGTGCTCCCACATGCGGACGTTCATCGCGGGCGCGATCAGCACCGGCTTGTCGGTTGCCATGAGAAGGGTCGAGGCCAGGTCGTCGGCATGCCCCCCCGCCATCTTGGCCATCAGGTCGGCGGTGGCCGGGGCCACCACCACCAGGTCGGCCGAGCGGCTCAACTCGATATGGCCCATCTCGGCCTCGTCGGTCAGGTCGAAGAGATCGGTGAACACCTTCCGCCCCGCCAGCGCCGAGAGCGAGAGCGGCGTGACGAATTGCGCCCCCGCGCGCGTCAGCACCGGCACGACCTGCGCGCCCCGGTCCTGCAACCGTCGGATCAGCTCCAAGGACTTGTAGGCGGCGATCCCCCCGCCCACGATCAGCAAGATGCGCTTGTCGGCCAACATGCCGCCTTTCCCGGTCGAAAACCGCCCCGACCATAGGGATGACGCGCGCCCTCCGCCAGCGCCGTTTCAAACTTTCGTGGAAAGTTTGCCCGCAGGGTTTCCTCGAAACCCTGCCTCAGCCCTTGTCGGTGCCGCGCGCCCGGAACACCGCGCAGGGGTCCTCGCGCTCGGCCGCGGGGCTGGAGAGCACCGCGTCGAAGGGGCCGGCGATCCGACCGTCCTCGGCCTGGCCCAGCGCGAACAGGCGCAGCCCGGGGCGCACGCGCTTGAGCGTCTCGGGCGCGCCGCGGTCCATCCGGGCGTGGCCGTTGCCGGTGATGACCACCACCGGGCCACCATGCGCATCGAACGCCTCGATCGCCGCGCGGGCCAGCACCGCGTCGCGCAGACGCTGGAAATCCACCATCATCGGCAGTTGCGACGCCGGCAGCGCGTCGCAATGGGCGGCGAGCTGTTCGGCCTCGCGCGCGGCCTGCTCGGCCTCGGGCAGCGGGATCATCAACCCGTATTCCGCGGCCTCCGAGCCGAAGACGACGCCGATCCCGTCCTCCATCACCCGTGCCGACAGCGCCCGCGACACCTGACCGCCATAGACCGGCATCCCGCTGGTCGCCTTGACCACCGGACGGTAGATGTCGAAGCCCGGCCAATTCGCCTGCGCCGCATCGATCACTTCCTGCACATCTTCGGGCGCGTCCAGCCAGCCTGAGCGGAACAGCGCGGCGGTCTCCGGGGTCAGCATCTCCCAGACCACCGCCGAGGGCTCCAGCGCCGCGATGATGCGGGCCTGGATCGCGTGGTGATCGGCGTTGTCATGCACCTCGCCCAGAAGGACGATATCGGCCTCGGCCATGCGGGCGATCAGGTCGTCGGTCAGCTCGACCGTCACATCGTCCCGGGATGCGAACGCCGCCCCGGACAGGGCGGCGATGGCGGCGATGGCGGCGACCCAGAGGGCCGCGAACAGGGCAGGAAAGCGTGTCATGCGAGGTAGTTTTGCACCTCGTCGCTCTGGGCCTCAAGCGTCTTTCGCATCTTCTGGAACGCTGCGGCCTCCAGCTGGCGCACCCGCTCCTTGCTCAACCCCAGCTCGTTGCCCAGGCTTTCCAGCGTGCGCGGCTCATCCAGCAGCTTGCGCTCGCGCACGATGAAGCGTTCGCGGTCGCTCAGGGCGTTCATCGCCACCAGCAGCCACTCTCGCAGCTGCGCATTGTCGAGCCGGCCCTCGACCTCCTCGGCGCCCACGCCGTCCTCGTCCTCGAGCACGTCGATCCACTCGCGCCCCTCGTCCTCGGCCGATTGCGTGGCGTTGAGCGAGAAGTCGCTGGACGACAGCCGCCCGTCCATCATCTCGACATCGCGCAGCGGCACGCCGATTTCCTCGGCGATCAGCCGGTGCAGTTGGTGGCGCTCGATCTCAACGCCCTCGGCGGCAGCCTCGCGCTCGATCCGGGCCTGCACCCGGCGCATGTTGAAGAACAGCGATTTCTGGGAACTGGTCGAGCCGGTGCGCACCATCGACCAGTTGCGCATCACGTAATCCTGGATGCTGGCTTTGATCCACCAGACCGCATAGGTCGAGAACCGCACGCCGCGATCCGGGTCGAACTTGTCGGCGGCCTTCATCAGGCCCAGCCCGGCCTCCTGGATCAGGTCGTTCATCGGCGCGCCGTAGCGTTTGAACTTCGCCGCCATCGAAATCGCCAGCCGCATGTAGGCGTTGATCAGCCGGTGCAGCGCCGCCACGTCGCGATGATCGCGCCAGGCATAGGCCAGGGCCAGTTCGGTCTCGGCGTCCAGCATCTCGGCCTTCATGGCCTGACGGGACAGGGTGCGGTCCTCTCTGAAATCCAGTGCCATCGGGGCTCTCCCTTGTGTGGCGCTCGCCCGGCGCCTTGTTTTGATCCGATGTCCCGTTTACGCAAGGTCTCGGCGTCTGGATCATCTGCCGGGGCGGGAATTTCTCTCTCCGACATGCGGGCGCGCCGAAACGAAAGCGGAGGGGGCACGACATGCAGACCGGGGTGACAGTCGTTTTGGGCGGGGCCGCGTCGGGAAAATCCGCCTTTGCCGAAGAGCTTACCCTGCGTCACGACAGGCGCATGACATATCTGGCGACCTCACGGGTTCTTGATGAGGAGATGCGCAAAAAGGTGGCGGATCACGCCGCCCGGCGCGGCGCCGAGTGGTCGCTGGTCGAGGAACCGATGGAGCCCGGCGCGGTGCTGGCTGGTCTGGGCGCGGGCGAGGTGGTGCTGCTGGACTGTGCGACCATGTGGCTCAGCAATCACTTGATGGCGGGCAGTGACCTGGGCGCGGCGCAGGCCCGGCTGCTCACGTCGCTGGAGGCGACCGAGGCGGCGGTGGTGGTCGTCACGAACGAGGTTGGCGCGGGCATCGTGCCCGACAACCCGCTGGCGCGGCGGTTCCGCGATGCGCAGGGGCGGCTGAACATCGCGCTGGCCGCGCAGGCGGACCGCGTGGTGCAGGTCGTGGCGGGGTTGCCCAACGTGCTGAAGGGGGCTTTGCCGTGACCCGACTTTTCATGGTGCGGCACGGGCCGACCCATGCCAGGGGCATGGTGGGCTGGTCCGACCTGCCCGCCGACCTGGGCGACCGCGCGGCGCTTGCGCGTCTTTCGGCGCATCTGCCGACGGAGGCGGTGGTGATCTCGTCGGACCTGTCGCGCGCCAAGACCACGGCGGACGCGATCCAGGGCGCGCGCCCCCGCCTGCCGCATCGCGCAGGGCTGCGCGAGATCCATTTCGGCGCCTGGGAACTGCGCCCCTTCGCCGAGATCGAGGCCGAGGACCCCGAGCGCATCCGCGCCTATTGGGAGCACCCGGGCGACGTGCGACCGCCCGGCGGCGAAAGCTGGAACGAGGTGCGCGCCCGGGTCGATGGGGAGATCGACAGGCTTTTGGCCGCACACGCGGGCGGCGCGGTGGTGGTGGTGTGCCATTTCGGGGTGATCCTGACGCAGGTGCAGCGCGCGCTCGATCTGACCGCCGAGGCCGCCTTCGCGCATCGCATCGACAACCTGTCGGTGACCGAGCTTGCGCATGGCGCGCAGGGGTGGAGCCTGGGGCGGATCAATCACCTGCCGTGATGGGTGGGCGCGCATTTTCGCGCTATGCGCGGGCGCCGGTGCGCGCCTAGCCTGAACCCCATGACCTATGATCCTTACATCGGCGACCGGACCTTCTCGAGTTGGTCGATGCGCGGCTGGCTCATGCTGGAGGCGTTCGGCCTGCCCCACCGCACCCATCTCGTCGGCCTCTATTCCGGCACCCTGGCCGATGACCTGGCCCCGCTGGCCCCCGCCCGGCTGGTCCCGGTGCTGCGCACGCCCGAGGGCGAGGTGCTGGGCGAGACCCTTGCCATGGCCGAAACCCTGGCCGAGCGGCATCCCGAGGCGGGGCTTTGGCCCGCCGACCCCGCGCGGCGCGCCACCGCGCGCTGGCTCTGCGCCGAGATGGCGACCGGGTTCGGGGCGCTGCGCGGCGAATGCCCGATGCAGCTGCTCCGGGTCTATCGCGGGTTCAAAGCGTCGGAGGCGGTTCGGGACGACCTGGCGCGCATCGAGGCGCTGTGGGACCACGCCCGGCGGCTGTCAGGCGCGGCCGAGGGCTGGCTTTTCGGCGGCTACAGCCTGGCCGACCTGTTCTATACCCCGGTGGCGGCGCGCATCATCGGCTACGGCCTGCCGGTGAGCGAGGCCGCCCGGGCCTATTGCCTGGCCCTGCTGTCGCGCGACGAGGTCCGGGCGTGGTGCGCGGAGGGGCTGAAGGTCGCCTATGATCCCGAGCCCCATGCGCTGGACCTGCCCGCCGATCCCTGGCCCGTGTGAGACGCGGCGCGCGCTTTCCGCGCCCGCGTTAACCAATCCTAAACTCTGTCCCGGCTAGCAATAGCCCGTTAACCACAGCTGGAGACGCCATGTCCGCCCGCGCCCACACGGTCGCTTTCCAGGGGATCGAGGCCCGCCCGGTCGAGGTGCAATGCGCCCTGACCCACGGGCTGCCGGGCTTTTCCATCGTGGGCCTGCCCGACAAGGCGGTGTCCGAGGCGCGCGACCGGGTGCGCAGCGCGCTCTCGGCGCTGGCCATCGCGCTGCCGTCGAAGAAGATCACCGTCAACCTTTCGCCCGCCGACATGCCCAAGGAGGGCAGCCATTTCGACCTGCCCATCGCGCTGGCGCTGCTCGCTGCGCTCGAGATCGTGCCGGCCGATGCCGCCGAGACCGCGCTGGCCATGGGCGAGCTGTCGCTCGACGGCGCGCTGGTGCCGGTCCACGGCGCCCTGCCTGCGGCAATGACCGCCGCGGCCGAGAATCGCGCGCTGGTCTGTCCCGCCGCCTGCGGGGCCGAGGCGGCCTGGGTCGGCGCGGCGCAGGTGATCGCCGCGCCCGGACTGGCCGAGGTGCTGCGCCATTTCACCGGCCAGGCGCCGCTGACCCCGGCCGAACCGGGCGAGACGCTGGACGCCGCCCCGGGCCGCGACCTGCGCGACGTGAAGGGCCAGGAACGCGCCAAGCGCGCCATGGAGATCGCCGCCGCGGGGCGCCATCACCTGCTCTTCGTCGGCGCGCCCGGCGCGGGCAAGTCGATGCTGGCCGCCCGCATCCCCGGCATCCAGCCGCCGCTCACCCCCGCCGAGGCGCTGGAAACCTCGATGATCCACTCGCTCTGCGGGATGCTGGGCGAGGGCGGGATCAGCCGCACCCGCCCCTTCCGCGCACCGCATCACACCGCCTCGATGGCCGCCATCGTCGGCGGCGGGCGCGGCGCCAAGCCGGGCGAGATCAGCCTGGCGCATAACGGCGTGCTGTTCATGGACGAGTTCCCCGAGTTCAACCGCACGGTGCTGGAGACCCTGCGCCAGCCCATCGAGACCGGCGAAGTCATGGTCGCCCGCGCCAACGCCCATGTGAAATACCCCTGCCGGTTCATGCTGGTGGCGGCTGCCAATCCCTGCCGCTGCGGGCACCTCGCCGATGCGGCCCGCGCCTGCTCCAAGGCGCCGAAATGCGGCGAGGATTACATGGGCCGGATTTCCGGGCCGCTGCTGGACCGGTTCGACCTGCGGCTGGAGGTGCCGCCCGTGGCGCTGTCCGATCGCGACCTGCCGGCGGCGGGGGACGCCTCGGCCACCGTGGCGGCCCGGGTTGAGGCCGCCCGGGCGGTTCAGGCGGCGCGATTCGACGGGCAGGACCGCGCGCATCAGAACGCCGACGCCGAAGGGCGGCTCCTGGAGGAGATCGCCACGCCGGATGCGGAGGGCAAGGCCCTGATCGGACGCGCGGCGGCGCGCTTCGGGCTGAGCGCGCGGGGCTATCACCGGGTGCTGCGGGTGGCGCGCACCATCGCCGATCTCGACGGCTCAAGGGAGGTGCGCCGCCCGCATGTGGCCGAGGCGCTCAGCTATCGGCTGGCGGAGGCGGCAGGTCCCTGATCCAGCGCGCCGCCGCGCGCAGGCTGGCCTGGCCTTCGGGCAGGTAGCGCCAGAAGAACGGCCAGACATGGGGCAGGCGATGGGTGATCTCGCAGCGCACCGCGACCCCTTGCGCGGTGAGCGCATCCGCCATGCGCCGCGTGTCGTCCAACAGGATCTCGCTGTCCGACGCGGTGAGCCAGACCGGCGGCGCGCCGGGAAAATCCGCGAAGAGCGGCGAGGCGCGCGGGTCGGTCGGGGCCGCCCCGGCCAGGTACATCTCCTCCAGATCGCGCGCGCGGGCGGCGGGCAGCATCGCCTCTGAGCGCGCGTTGCGGGTCCAGCTTTCTCCGGCGAAGCTCAGGTCGGTGAGCGGCGAAATCGCCACCAGTCCCGCCGGCAGCACACCGCCCGCCTGGCAGAGCCGCCCCAGAAGCGACAGCGCAAGCCCGCCCCCGGCGCTGTCGCCACCCAGCAGCACATGGGCCGGGGTCCGCTCCGAGGCGATCAACGCCTCCCAGGCGGCGAAGGCGTCGTCGGGCGCGGCGGGAAAGGGGTGTTCGGGCGCCAGGCGATAGGCTGGCAGGCAGGCGCGCAGCCCGGCCATCTGCGCCAGCCGGGCAACCATGTGGGCATGGGTGCGCGGGCTGCCGAAAACATAGCCGCCGCCGTGAAACCACATCAGCACCGGCGCATCCGGCGCCACGCCCTCGGGGGTCAGCCACAGGCAGGGCACGCGGCCCAGCTGTCCGGGGTCCAGGGCCACGCCACGCGGCGCCGCGAAGAGGTGGCGCACGCGCCGCTCCAGCCGGGCGCGCAGCCTGGCGGGATCGGTCTCACGCGCCAACGCCCGCTTCTCGGTCAGCCGCAGCCCCAGGTCGAACAGCGGCCGGGCCAGGCTCATGCCAGCCGCGCCTCGATCGCGTCCCAGATGCGCCCGGCGACGTTGATGCCGTCGAAGCGTTCAAGTTCCTGGATGCCGGTGGGCGAGGTGACGTTGATCTCGGTCAGCCACTGGCCGATCACGTCGATGCCGACGAAGACCTGGCCCTTCTCGCGCAGGAGCGGCCCGATCCGGTCGCAGATCTCGCGGTCGCGCTCGCTCAGCGAGATCTTCTCGGGCCGGCCGCCCACATGCATGTTCGAGCGCGTCTCGCCCTCCGCCGGAACCCGGTTGATGGCGCCCACCGCCTCGCCATCGACCAGGATCACCCGCTTGTCACCGCGGCTCACGTCGGGGAGGAATTTCTGCACGATCAACGGCTCGCGCGAGAAGCCGGTGAACAATTCGTGCAGCGAGGTCAGGTTGCGGTCATTGGCATCGAGCCGGAACACCCCGGCCCCGCCATTGCCGTAGAGCGGCTTGAGGATGATGTCGCCGTGGCGCGCCTTGAACGCTTTGATCGTGTCGAGATCGCGGGCGATGGCGGTGGGCGGCGTGAGGTCCGGGAAATCCAGCACCAGCAGCTTTTCGGGATAGTTGCGCACCCAGAACGGGTCGTTGACCACCAGCGTCTGCCCCCGCAGCCGGTCGAGCAGATGGGTCGAGGTGATGTAATGCATGTCGAAGGGCGGGTCCTGGCGCAGCCAGACCACGTCGAACTCGGACAGGTCCACCTCGCGCGCGGGGCCCAGCCGGGCCGGGTCGCCCGCCACCCGCTGCACCGTCATGTCATGGCCGCGCGCGGTGATCCGCCCCTCCTGGTAGGCCAGGTGGTCGGGGGCGTAGTAGAACAGCTCATGCCCCCGCGCCTGCGCCTCCTCGGCCAGGCGGAAGGTGCTGTCGGCGTCGATGTCCACGGCCCCGATCGGGTCCATCTGAAAGGCGATCTTCATGTTCCGGTCCCCCGCGTTGCGCCCGATACATGACCCAGCGCGGCGGTCGGTTCAACTGCGATCAATTCACGCCGAAGGCATTTTCAAGGATCTCGAAGTTCCCCGCGCCATCGACCAGCGCCACGTCGAAGCGGCTGGCGGTCAGCTGCCCGGCAGGTTCCCCGGCCAGGAATTCGGACGCGGCGGCGCAGATACGGTCCATCTGCCGTCGGCCCAGCCGTTCGGCGGCGGCGGCGAAGGAGCGGCTTTTCTTGACCTCGATGAAGACGAGCCCCTCGGGACCGCGCGCGATCAGGTCGATTTCTCCGGCGCTTCCGCGCCAGCGGCGCCCGTCCACGGCGAAGCCGCGGCGTTCATAGTCGAGGGCGATACGGTTCTCCGCCGCCTGCCCCGTGATCTGGGCCATCCGCCCGCGCGACCGCCTGTCCATGTCAATCCTTCCCCAGTCTCAAGGCCATCTGATAGACCTGCCGACGCGGCAGCCCATGCACCCGCGCCACCAGGTCGGCCGCATCGCGCACCGAATGCTCGCCCAGCGCCCGTTTCAGATCCGACTCTAGGTCCAAGGTATTAACAGGCACTGAATCCCCGCGATCCACCAGCAGGACGATCTCGCCTTTCGGCGTGCGCCCGCGCATCTGCTCGGCCAGTTCCGGCAGGGGCGCGCGGATCACCTCCTCGAATTTCTTGGTCAGTTCCCGGCACAGCGCGGCCCGGCGCGCGCCCAGCACATCAGCCATGTCCGCCAGGCTCGCCGCCACCCGTTTGGGCGATTCGTAGAAGACCAGCGTGCCGGGCACCTCGCGCAATGCCTCCAGCCGCGCCCGCCGGGCGCTGCGCGCGTTGGGCAGAAACCCCGCGAAGAAGAATGCGTCCGTGGGCAGCCCCGCCAGCGTCAGCGCCGATGTCACCGCCGAGGCGCCCGGCACGCTGGTCACGCTGTGCCCGGCCTCTGCCGCCGCCCGGGAGAGGTCGTATCCCGGGTCCGCGATCAGCGGCGTGCCCGCCTCCGAGGCATAGGCGACCGACAGCCCCTCCTCCAGTGCCGCCATCAGCCGCGTCCGCGCCCCCGGCGCGCTGTGATCGTGATAGGACAGCACCCGGCGCCCGGCGAGCGGCACGCCGTGGATCTCCATCAGGCGGCGCAGCGCGCGCGTGTCCTCTGCGGCCAGCACATCGGCCGATGCCAGCGTGTCGAGCGCCCGCAGCGTGATGTCGCGCGCGGTGCCGATCGGGGTCGCCACGAAGTAGAGCCCGGGGGCCAGACCGACACGCTTGTGATTCACCACTGGACCCGCCTTCCCTGACGTTTATGATCCCCGGTAGATTTCAAGGGCGCCGCCGGACCGGCGGACGCCCCGAAGCAGGGAGTGGATTTTCGCCATGTTTGCCGTTTTCACCGCCGCCCGCAAGGCGACCCTGGCGGCCGTCGCACTCGTCTCGCTGACGATCCTGACCGCCTGCGAGATGCCGTCCACCTCGGGCGGACCGACCATCGCCCCCGGCGATCCGGTGCCGGTCGCGCTGCTGGTGCCGCGCGGCTCGGCGACGCCCGGCGACGCGGTGCTGGCCCAGAGCCTGGAGAACGCGGCCCGCATGGCGGTCAGCGACCTGGGCAACGTGACGGTCGACCTGCGGGTGTATGACACCGCCGGCAACGCCGCGACCGCCGCGGCAGTGGCCAGCCAGGCGGTGAACGACGGCGCGCGCATCATCCTGGGCCCGGTCTATGCCGAGGCCGCCAATGCGGTGGGCAACGCGGTCAAGGGTGCGGGCGTCAACGTTCTGGCCTTCTCCAACAACCCCACCATCGCCGGCGGCAACGTGTTCATCCTGGGCCCGACCTTCGACAACACCGCCAACCGCCTGGCCGCTTTCGCCGCGTCGCAGGGCAAGGGCAACATCGTCGCCGTGCATGGCACCGACCTGGCCGGGAGCCTGGGCCGCAACGCGATCCAGGGCGCGGCGGGCCGGACCTCGGCCAGCCTGGCCGGCTCGGTTCCCTACGAGTTGTCGCAACAGGGCGTCATCGCGGCCGTGCCGCAGGTGCGCGACACCGTGGCCAATTCGGGCGCCGATTCGATCTTCCTGACATCGACCACCGCCGGGGCGCTGCCGCTCTTCACGCAACTCCTGCCCGAGGCCGGACTGTCCCCGTCCGAGGTGCAGTATATCGGCCTCACCCGCTGGGACATCCCGCCCCAGACGCTCGAGCTTCCCGGCGTCCAGGGCGGCTGGTTCGCGCTGCCCGACCCGGTCAAATCCAACCAGTTCCGCACCCGGTATCAATCCGCCTATGGCGGCAATCCGCACCCGATCGGGGGGCTGGCCTATGACGGGATCGCCGCGATCGGGGCGCTGGTGGGCGCGGGCCAGAGCAACGCGCTGACCGGCGCGGCGCTGACCCAGAGCGCCGGGTTCCAGGGCGTCGGCGGCATCTTCCGCCTGCGCGCGGACGGCAGCAACGAGCGCGGCCTGGCCGTGGCCACGATCCAGAACAAACAGGTGGTTGTGATTGACCCTGCCCCATCGAGCTTCTCCGGCGCCGGATTCTGATCCGGCGCAGGGCGACCGTCTGACCCCCGCGCCGCTGGGCGCGCTGCTCTGCGCCCCAGGCGAGATCTTCGACGCCGATGCGGTGCGCGCCGCGCTCGACCGCGCCGCGCGGGACGAGCGCGACCCCGCCCGGTTGCGCAACGCTGCGGTGCGGCTGCTACGCGAGGCCAACGCGCAGGGGCGCGCCTGCATCGCCGATGCGTTTGCCGACGATCCCTTCGCCGCGCGCCCGCTGACCCGGTCCTATACCTATCTCACTGACGGGCTGGTGACCGCGGCGCTGCACATGGCCACCCGCCACCTGCACCCCGCCCCCGAGGACGAGCCGCCGCTGTCGCTGATCGCGGTGGGTGGCTACGGGCGCGGCGAGATGGCGCCCTTCTCGGACGTGGACCTGCTGTTCCTGACCCGCGACCGGATCACGCCCTGGGCCGAGAGCGTGATCGAGGCGATGCTCTACATCCTGTGGGATCTCAAGTTGAAGGTCGGCCATGCCAGCCGCACCATCCGCGACTGCATCAAGCTGGGGGGCGAGGATTTCACCATCCGCACGGCGCTTCTGGAGCATCGTTTCCTCGCCGGGGATCCGGACCTTGCCGGGCTGCTGGACAGGCGCCTGCGTGACGAGCTGTTCAGCGGCACGGGGCGCGATTTCGTCGAGGCCAAGCTGGCCGAGCGCGACGCGCGCCACGTCAAGCAGGGCGAGCGCTACATGGTCGAGCCCAACGTGAAGGAGGGCAAGGGCGGGCTGCGCGACCTGCAATCGCTGTTCTGGATCGCCAAGCACACCCATGACGTGCAGGAGGCCGCGCAGCTGGTCAGCGCCGGTTTCCTGCAGGCCGACGAGTTCGACACCTTCGTGCAGGCCGAGAACTTCCTCTGGGCGGTGCGCGCGCACCTGCACCTGATCACCGGGCGCCCGACCGAGCAGCTGACCTTCGACATGCAGGTCGAGGTGGCGGACCGCATGGGCTACAAGGACAGCGCCGGGCGGCGTGGGGTCGAACTGTTCATGCAGGACTATTTCCGCCAGGCCACCAGCGTGGGCGATCTCACGCGGATCTTCATGACCAAGCTCGAGGCCGAGCATCTGAAATCGGAACCGCTGCTCGAGCGCATCTTCCGACGCAAGCCGAAGGTGCGCCCGGGCTACGAGGTGATCGGCAACCGGCTGGCCATCGCCGACCCGCAGGCCTTCCTGGCCGACAAGCTGAACCTGCTGCGCCTGTTCGAGGAGGGGCTGCGCACGGGGATGCTGATCCACCCCGACGCGATGCGGCTGGTCACCGCAAATCTCGACCTGATCGATGACGGGATGCGCAACGACGCCGAGGCGCAGCGGCTGTTTCTCGACCTGCTGCTGAAGCACGGCAACCCGGAGCGCGCGCTCCGGCGGATGAACGAGCTGGGCGTGCTCTCGGCCTTCGTGCCGGAGTTCGAACCCATCGTGGCGATGA
>DOIS01000031.1 GCA_003511785.1 Paracoccaceae bacterium | reverse complement strand
CAACTTTTGGGCATTGCTCCCCGCGTCCGCGTCGCAGGTGTTGCAATGCCCGTCACGGAAGAACCCGGTGAGCGGGTCGGTGGAGCAGGGGGCGAGGGCCTCGCCCAGAACGTTGATCTCGGGGTCCGGTGTCATCATGCCCCCAGCCTACAGGCTTCGGGCGATCTTGCGAAACATTTCCACGTTGCCCGCGTGAACCCCTGCGTCGCGAAAGCCACGGTCGGCGCCGGTGGCCACGATCACCACGTCGCGGGCCTGGTCGATATAGAGATACTGACCATAGACCCCGCGCGCCAGGAATTCGCCCGCCTCGGCGCCCACGGGAATCCACCACTGGAACCCGTAGCCGATGTTCCCCGGCTCGGTCGGGGCGCTGGGGGCGGTGGAGGCGGCGATCCAGTCGGCGGGCACGATCTGCTCCCCGCCAAAGCGCCCGTCCTGCTCGATCATCAGGGCGAAACGGGCGAAGTCGCGGGTGGTGAAGTTCAGCCCGCCCAGCACGAAGGCCGCGCCCGCCCCGTCGGTGATATAGCTGCCGTGACGCTCCAGCCCCAGCGGCTGGACGATCTTTTCCGACAGCAGTTCGGCGACGGGCCGCCCGGTGGCGCCCCGGATCACCATGCCCAGCACATGCGTGTCGATCGAGACATATTGCCAGGTCTCGCCCGGCGCGGCGAATGTCTCGGTGAAACTGGCCGTGAAATCGTCCAGCGTGCCGCCCAGGGCAATCGCGCGCCCCATGCGGTTGATGTCCGAATCGGGGTCGAAGTAATCCTCGTCGAAGGTGACGCCCGAGGCCATGTTCAGCACGTTGCGGATCGTGGCGCCCTCATAGGCGCTGCCCTCCAGCGCGGGGGCGTAATCAGTCACCGGATCGTCAATCGAGGCAATCGCGCCCTCTTCGAGCAGCACGCCAAGCAGCGCGGAGAGATAGCTTTTCGCCACCGACCACGAGATGCGGCGGTCCTCCGCCTCGGTGCCCAGGTGATAGGATTCGTGGCGGATCTCGCCCCCTTCGAGCACCAGGAGCGAGGTGACGGCGCGGGCCTCGATCCAGTCCTCCGCACCCTCGGGCAGGGTCATCTCGGGGCCTTGGGGCAGGGGGCTCGCCGGGCCGTCGCCGCGCGGCACGGGCACGGTCAGGAAGGCGCCGCCCATGTCCGAGAAATTGGCCACGATCTTGTCCGGCTCGAACAGGGTGTTCACCGCCCAGAGCCGGGTGATCTCCTCGCGTTTCCAGACGCCCACGACCACCGCTGCCAGCAGCAGCGCCAAGGCCGCCCGGCCCAGCCATTTCCCGAATGTGCGCATGTCATCCTCCCCGCGTTTGCCGCAGGGAACACCGGGGGCGGGGCGCGGCGCAACGAGGACGTCGCGGCAGGGCGCTCAGCGGAAGCGGTCCACCAGCTTTTGCAGGGGCGTGCGGTCGTCGGTTTCCGCTGCCGGCGGGGTCTCGGGCGCGGCCGGTGTCGCGGGCTTCGGCTTCTCCGGTTTGGCGCCGCCGCCGCCACCGCCGCCGGTGCGCAGGGCCACCGCATTGGTGAACTTGGCCTTGTCGCCCGCCACCAGGTGCGGCGCCCCGTCCGACACGCCGCGCAGCACGTCGTCGAGCCAGTCGGCGTCCGCCTTGGCGAAATCGTGCAGCACGTAATGCGACACCAGGTCCTTGCGCCCGGGGTGGCCGATGCCCAGCCGGACGCGGGCATAGTCCTCGCCGATATGGCCGTGGATCGAGCGCAGCCCGTTATGGCCCGCGTGCCCGCCGCCCTGCTTGAGCCGCACCTTGCCCGGGGCGAGGTCCAGCTCGTCATGGAACACGGTCACGTCGCCGGGGGCGAGCTTATAGAAGCGCATCGCCTCGCCCACTGCCTGGCCGGAGAGGTTCATGTAGGTCTCGGGCTTGAGCAGCAGCACCTTCTCGGCCCCCAGCCGCCCTTCGCAGACCTGGCCCTGGAACCGCGATTTCCATGGGCCGAAGCCGTGATCCTCGGCGATGCGGTCCAGCGCCATGAAGCCGATATTGTGCCGGTTGCGGGCGTATTTCGCGCCGGGATTGCCGAGACCTGCGAAAATCTGCACGGGGCGCCCTCCCATCCTGTCGGTTGGCGGTCTAGATAGGTTGGCAGCGCCCATATCACAACGGAGTTAACGGATGTATCTCACCATGAACCGCTTCAAGGTGGTGCCCGAGCAGGCGGCGGCCTTCGAGGAGATGTGGCAGAGCCGCGACAGCCATCTCAAGAGCGTGCCGGGGTTCGTCAGCTTTGCCCTGGTCAAGGGGCCGGAGGCCGAGGACCATGTCCTCTATGCCTCGCACACGATCTGGCGCGACGAGGAGAGCTTTCGGGCCTGGACGAAGTCCGAGGCGTTCCGCACGGCCCATGCCGGGGCGAAGTCCTCGGAAGGGATGTATCGCGGCGCGCCCGAGTTGGAATGTTTCGAGGCGGTGCAGGTGCTGGAGTGAGCAGCCATTGCCCGGACCCGGCCGGGACCGCTTGCCCGCCTTTGGGCGCGGCGGCGGGGTGACGAAAAAACCCCCGTCCGGGTGGACGGGGGTTTTCTGTGTCACCGACTGGCGCGGGGTCAGTCCGCGTTGTCGTCCTTGACCTCGGTGGCGGGCACCTCGCCGGCGGCGACCTCGTCCTCGTCGTCCTCGGTGGCGGCCAGGCCCGAGGGGGCCGAGATCGAGGCGATTACGAAATCGCGGTCGATGGTCGGCTTGGCGCCGGCGGGCAGGTCGATGGCCGAGATGGTGATCGAATCACCGATCTCGAGACCGGCCAGGTTCGCCACGACCTTTTCGGGGATGTCGCCCGCGGTCACGCGCAGCTCGACCTCGGGGCGCACCACGGTCAGCACACCGCCCTTGCGGATGCCGGGGCACTCGTCCTCGCCCACGAACTCGACCGGGATGAACAGGGCGATCTTGGTGGTGCGGCGCAGGCGGATGAGGTCGAGGTGCGTCGGCAGGTCCTTGACCACGTCGCGCTGCACGTCCTTGCAGATCACGCGCACATCCTCGTGGCCTTCGACCTTGAGGTTGAACAGGGTCGATTTGAACCGCCCGGCCTTCAGACGCTTGAGCAGGTCGTTGAAGGGGATGTTGATCGGCAGCGGGTCTTTGTTGCCACCGAATACGATGCCCGGAACCATGCCCTCGCGGCGGGCCTGACGAGCGGCGCCCTTGCCTGTCCCCGTCCGTTCCAGGGCTACGAGATCAGGAATCTCATCAGCCATAATGTCTCTCCATAGGTTAGGGCGGGGTGCCTCCAAGGCTGTCACCCCGCGTTAAGGCCTGCGCGTATAGACCGGGTTCGGGGAAAAGAAAAGAGCTTTCGCTTGCCGCCATGCGCGGGCCGTGCCAAGCGATTGCGATGGGATACGTGCGCGACATGCGCGCCTCGCGCGCGCCGATGCCGGCCTTCGCCGCGATGGGCATGGTCTGGGCCGGGATCGCAGCGCAACTGCCCGCGCTCAAGGCCCAGATCGGGGCCAGCGATGCGGGGCTGGGGCTGTCCTTCATGCTGGCCAACCTGGGCGCGCTGACGGCCCCCTGGCTGGCCACCCGCGCCGACCGGGCGCTGGGGGCGCGGTCGCTGATGGTGGTGACGCTGCTCATGGGGGCGGTGTTCCTGATGGTCGGGCTGGTCTCGCACTTGGCGAGTTTCACCCTGGTCATCGCGCTGGCGGCGGCGGCCCCGGGCACGGCGGACGTGCTGATGAACGCGCGGGTGAGCGAGATCGAGGCGCGGGCGCGCCGGTCGCTGATGGCGCTGAACCATGCGGTCTATTCGTTGGTTTATGCGGCAACCGCGCTGGCCGTCGGGCTGGCGCGCGAGGCGGGCGCCGGGCCGCTGGCGGTGTTCGCCGCGATCTTCGCGGTGATCGCGCTGGCCGTGCCCGTGATGCGTTGCCGTCACGATGCGGCGGCGGGGCGCCGGGCGGGGCGGGCTCGCTCCTGGTGTGGCTCTGCGGGCTGGTGGTGCTGGCCGCGCTGCTCTGCGAGGCGGGGATCGAGGGCTGATCGGCGTTGCATCTGGAACGCACGCTGGGCGGCAGCGCCGCTGAGGGGGCGACCGGCCCGGCGATCCTGGGCCTGACCATGGGGCTGGGGCGGCTCGCGGGGCACGCACTGGCCTCGCGGATGCGCGACACGGTGCTGATCGGGCTGGCCTGCTTGATGGCGGCGCTGGGCCTGGGCGTGGCGGGATTCGCCCCGGGGCTGGGCCTGGCCTATGCCGGGTTCGCGCTGGCGGGCCTGGGCATCTCGATGGTGATGCCGCTGGTGATGGGGGCTGGTGGGTCGCGCCGTGCGCCCGGCCGAGCGGGTGCGGGCGATCGGGCTCGCCTCGATCATCGGCTACGGTGCCTTCTTCGTCGGGCCCGCGGCGATGGGGCTGGTGGCCGAGCTTTACGGGCTGCCCTGGGCCTTTGCGCTGGTGGCGGGCGTTCTGGCGCTGACGGCGGCGGTGATCGTGCCGACGATCGCGCGCCACATGGCATTGCGCGCGCCCGGCTGAGCCCTGCGCGGCGCGCCGCTCAGCCGATCCGCGTGACCAGGTGCCCGCCCGCGTCCATCAGCCGGTCGTAGAGCGCGAATTCCTCGGCCCGGGCGGCGCGCAGCCGGGCCAGCATCGACGGCGAGAGCGGCGCGTCCACCTGCGGTGAGACGTTCTTGGGCTTGAGCCGGATCTCTTCACCGAACCGGTCGTTGAGAAACCCGCGGAAGGCCACCGGCGCCTCGTGGGCGAAGAGGTGATGCACCAGCACCGCGCCCTTGCCCGAGGTCAGCATGTTCCACTGGCTGCCGATCCCGGCATGGGGCGGCGGGTCGTCCGCGATCACGTCGGCCACGAATTCGTCGAAGCTGAGCCCGTGGGTGGCGGTCTCGGTGCCCTTCTGGCGCGACCCGGCGCGGTAGCGATACCAGGAGCGGATCTGCTCCACCGGGTCGCGCATCACCGCCACGCGGTCGGGGCGCAGGTCGAACACCTCGTCGAGGAAGGGGGCGATCTTGTTGTGGAACCGCTGCGCGGTGATGTGCTTGCGGAACTTGGTCAGGATGATGTCGGCGCGCGGTTTGAGGGCCATTTCCACGGCGGTGGTGCCGGTCTTGGGCACCGCGATGAAGGCGAAGTTTTCGCGCGAACAGATCAGCATGAGGGCGTTCTAGCCCGGCGGCGGCGCACAGGGAACAGGTTTCGGATCACTTGCGTGATCCGACCAGCGGGGGCCAGCCCCCAGCCGTTCTGATTC
>DOIS01000301.1 GCA_003511785.1 Paracoccaceae bacterium | reverse complement strand
CAGCACACCATGCCCGATGTGCCGGGCCCCGAGGGACTGGACAGCCGCGCCGGCCGGCTGCACGCGGTGGCCGACCGACTGCCGGAGGCGATGCGCGCCGATTTCCTGCGCCCCGGGCCGATCGAGATCCGCGAGGTGGACCCGCTCGACCTGTTCGAGCCCGTGCGCGCCGACGATCGCAACCATATCTGGTTCCGCATGGCGGGCGCGGTCGGCCGACCGGCGCAGGTGCAGCACATCCTGCTGGCCTATGCCTCTGACATGGCGCTTCTGGGATCGTCGCTGCGTCCGCATGGGCTGACCTGGTTCCGGCGCGGCGAGGTGATGAAGGCGAGCCTGGATCACGCGCTCTGGCTGCACGGGCCGCTGAATTTCGCGAACTGGCATCTTTACACGATGGACGCGCCGTTCACCGGTGGCGCGCGGGGGTTTAACCGGGGATCAATCTTCGACGCGCAAGGTCGGCTGGTGGCCAGTGTGGCACAGGAAGGGTTGATGCGGCCGGTCAAGCCACGGGGATGAACCTCGCGCGGCAGGTCATTGATGGAATGGAAGAATTTGAGCGGCACATCGCGCACGCAGCCTTAATACTTTTTACATAATTCACGTTATACTGTTTTAGGGTGGCGGCGGACCGGATCACTCCGCCGCCGCTTCGCGCCCCGCATCGCTCCCCCGCAACGTGGCGAAGGCCTCATACTGCGACAGGAAAACCTCGCCGGTCAGTTCTTCAAGGAAATGCGTCCGCTTGAGCCGGTCCATCACCGGCCCCTTCACCTCGCTCAGGTGAAGCCGCACGCCGAGATCGTCCAGCCGCCGGTTGATCGCCTCGAGCGATTCCAGCGCGGAAAGATCCACCTCGTTCACCGCCGAGAACATCAGCACGACATGTTTCAACTCGGGACAATCCAGGGCCCGCGCGGTCACGAGATCCTCCATCCGCCGAGCATTCGCGAAATACAGGCTCTCGTCGATGCGCAAGGTCAAAACCGCCGGGTCCGTCACCACCTCGTGCCGCTGGATGTTGCGGAAATGCTGCGAACCGGGCACCTGCCCCACCTCGGCCACATGCGGACGCGCGGTTTTCCAGACGAACAGCAGGAGCGAGACAAGGACGCCGGTCGCAACGCCGATCTCGACGCCGACACCCAGGGTCAGCGCGATGGTGCTGGCCACGGCGGCGAAATCGGCCTTGGAATAACCCCAGGCGCGTTTGAGGATGCCCAGATCGACCAGCGACAGCACGGCGACGATGATCGTCGCGGCCAGTGTCGCGTTGGGCAGAAAATAGAGCAGCGGCGTCAGGAACATGGCCGCCACCAAGAGCCCCACGGCGGTGAAGGCGCCCGCCGCCGGGGTGCGCGCGCCCGCGTCGAAATTCACCACCGAGCGTGCGAAGCCCCCGGTCACCGGATAGCCGCCGGAGAGCGCCGAGGAGACGTTGGAGGCGCCCAATGCGATCAGTTCCTGGTTGGGTTCGATCCTTTGGCGCCGCTTGGCCGCGAGCGTTTGCGCCACCGAGACGCTTTCCACATAGCCGATCACCGAGATCAGCACCGCCGGCCCGATCAGCGCCTGCACCAGCCCCAGGTCGAGTACCGGCAGGCCGAAGGGCGGTAGGCCCATGGGCACCTCGCCCACCACCGACACGCCCTGTTCGGCCAGGTTCAGCGCCCAGGCCGCCAGCGTGGTGCCGATCACGGCAAAGATCGGCCCGATCCGCGCGATGGTGCCGGCCAGGTCTTTTGACAGCCCCAGCCGCGCGTGAAGAACGCCAGCCAAGCCCTTGCGCACCCAGAACAAAAACGCCAACGCTAGCAGGCCCACGATGACCGTCGGCCCGTTCACCTGGCCGATGTTGTGCCACAGGCTGGCCAGGATTTGCGGCAGCGCGTGGCCATGCGCCTCGATGCCCAGGATATGCTTGAGCTGGCTCACCGCGATCAGGATGCCGCTGGCGGTGATGAAGCCCGCGATCACCGGGTGCGACAGGAAATTCGCAACAACGCCCAACCGCAGCGCCCCCATCGCCAGCAGCACCGCCCCGGACAGAAGCGCCAGAAGCCCCGCGGCGGCGACATATTCGGCCATGCTCTCCAGTCCCAGCGGCGCCAGCGCCGAGGCGGTCATCAGCGAGACCACCGCGACCGGCCCCACCGCCAGCGCGCGCGAGGTGCCGAAGATCGCGTAGAAGACCAGCGGCAGGATCGAGGCATAAAGCCCCACCTCGGCGGGAAGCCCGGCCAGCAGCGCATAGGCAAGCGATTGCGGGATCAGCATGATGGTGACGATCACCGCCGCCGTCATGTCGCCCGCGAATTTTCCCCGGTCATAGCGGCGGCCCCAGTCGAGCACGGGAAACAGGCTTTGCCATCGGGGGGTGCGCATGATCTCGGTCCCTTGCCTGGCGCCCCTGCCCCGGTGCGCCGCTTAAACATTCATCTTTCTATATATGTTAAGCGTGGGGCTTGTGAACCCGTGAACAGGTAAAAAAGACCGACCCGGTCAAAGAACGCCGCACAAGGCGTTGGGGGGATTAGAAAAACGCCTGCAATCCGGTCTGGGCGCGGCCCAGGATCAGGGCGTGCACGTCATGGGTGCCCTCGTAGGTGTTCACCGTTTCGAGGTTCAGCAGGTGTCGGATCACCTGGAATTCCAGGCTGATTCCGTTGCCGCCATGCATGTCGCGGGCGTTGCGCGCGATCTCGAGCGCCTTGCCGCAATTGTTGCGCTTGACGATCGAGATCATCTCGGGCGCGGCGTTGGCCTCGTCCATCAGCCGGCCCACGCGCAAGGACGCCTGGAGCCCCAGCGCGATCTCGGTCTGCATGTCGGCGAGCTTCTTCTGGAAGAGCTGCGTCTGGGCCAGCGGGCGCCTGAACTGGTGCCGGTCGAGCCCGTATTGCCGCGCCGCGTGCCAGCAACATTCCGCCGCTCCCATGGCACCCCAGGAGATGCCGTAGCGCGCGCGGTTGAGGCAGCCGAACGGCCCCTTGAGCCCCTCGACATGAGGCAGCAGCGCCTCCTCGCCCACCTCGACGCCGTCCATGACGATCTCGCCGGTGATCGAGGCGCGCAGGCTCATCTTGTTCTCGATCTTGGGCGCGGAGAGCCCCTTCATGCCCTTTTCCAGCACGAAGCCGCGGATCTTGCCGCCATGCGCCTCGGACTTGGCCCAGACGACGAAGACATCGGCGATGGGGCTGTTGGAGATCCACATCTTCGAGCCGGTCAGGCGATAGCCGCCCTCGGTCTTTTCGGCGCGGGTTTTCATCCCTGCCGGATCGCTGCCCGCATCCGGTTCGGTCAGGCCGAAACAGCCGACCCATTCGCCCGAGGCGAGCTTGGGCAGGTATTTCTCGCGCTGTTCCTCGCTGCCATAGGCATAGATCGGGTAGATCACCAGGCTGGACTGCACCGACATCATCGAGCGATAGCCGGAATCGACGCGCTCGACCTCGCGCGCGACCAGGCCATAGGCGACGTAACCGGCGCCCAGCCCGCCATATTGCTCGGGCAAGGTGCTGCCCAGCAGGCCCATTTCGCCCATCTCGCGGAAGATCTCGGGGTCGGTGTGCTCTTCCCCAAAGGCCTTGGTGACACGGGTTTGCAGGTTCTCCTGCGCATAGGCGCGGGCCGAGGCGGCGATCATGCGCTCGTCCTCGGTGAGCTGGTCGGCAAGGCGGAACGGATCCTCCCAGTCGAACCGGCCGAGGTCTGGGGCGTCCTTTTCGCGGATCTCGGGGCGCGGTGCGGCGTCTTTCATGGGCTGGGCCTCCTCTGAAGTCGTGGGTTGCCTCTTACCTAAGGGGGCACGGGCCGAAAAAACAGCGGGACTTTCGCACGAAACCATGACAAAAACTCATACATGACCCTGCCCCGCCGCTTCCTGCCTTCGCTCTCCAGCCTGCGCGCGCTCGAGGCGCTGGACCGGCTGGGCAGCGCCTCGGCGGTGGCCGAGGAATTGGCGTTGACCCAGAGCGCGGTGAGCCGGCAACTGCAAACACTGGAGAAACAGCTGGGCGCCGAGCTGATCCTGCGCGACCGCAAGCGGCTGGCGCTTTCCCCCGCGGCGCAGGATTACGCGGCCGAGATCCGGCAGGCGTTGGACCAGATCGCGCGGGCCTCGCTGCGGCTCAGGGTGGCGCCGCTCACCGGCACGCTGAACCTGGCGATCCTGCCCGCCTTCGGGATGCGCTGGCTGATGCCGCGTCTGCCCGATTTCGCGCGGCTGCACCCGGAGGTGACGATCAACATGGCCACGCGGCTGGTGCCGTTCAATTTCCAGGACGACCCGTTCGACGCGGCGATCCACTATGGGCGCGGCGACTGGCCGGGGACCGAGCGGTTGCTCTTGCGGCACGAGCGGATGATCCCGGTCTGCGCGCCCGACCTGACCGGCGCGCTGGCCGATCCGGCGCGGCTGCTGGACCTGCCGCTGATGCATATCCAGACCCGCCCCCGGGCCTGGCAGAGCTGGTTCGCGCAGGCGGGCGTGACGGTGACGCCGCCCCTGCCCGGCACGATCCATGACCAATTCGCAACCATGATCCAGGCGGCGCTGCACGGGCTGGGGGTGGCGTTGCTGCCCGATTACCTGGTCGAGACCGAGCTGGCCACCGGCCGGCTGATCGCGCCCTGCGGCGGAGCGGTCGAGGCCGAGGGGGCCTATTACCTGGTCTGGCCGAAATCGCGCGCCCGCGATCCGAGCCTGGGCAAGTTCCGCGCCTGGCTGGCCGAGATGGCCGAGCCGGAGGACCCGCTGCCACGCTAGGGCCAGAGGCACCCCGCCCCTGCTTCTTTCTGGTCCGAAATACCCCGGGGAGCGCGAGGGGCTGGCCCCTCGCTTCTGCCGCCGCCGCGCTGCGCGCCAGGCGGGCATTGGCTGCCTACTCAGCCAAGAGCATAGCCCGCGCCGCGCACGGTGCGCAGCGGGTCTTCGCCGCCATGCGCGCCAAGCGCCTTGCGCAGACGGCCGATATGGACGTCCACGGTGCGGGTGTCCACGTAGATGTCGCGCCCCCAGACCCGGTCGAGAAGCTGCTCGCGGCTCCAGACCCGGCCCGGTTTCTCCATGAACACGCTGAGCAGGCGGAACTCGGTCGGGCCCAGTTTCAGCGGTTGACCGGCGCGGGTGACGCGGTGGGTCTCGGCGTCGAGCACGATGTCGTCGAATTCCAGCCGCTCGCCCACGGTCGAGGGGCGCACGCGGCGCAGCTGCGCCCTCACCCGCGCCATCAGTTCGACCAGCGAATAGGGCTTGACCACGTAGTCGTCGGCCCCGGTCTCGAGGCCGCGCACCTTGTCCACCTCCTCGGAGCGGGCCGAGAGCATGATGATCGGGATCGCGCGGGTGGCGCCCCGCGATTTCAGCCGCCGGCAGACCTCGATCCCCGAGAGATTGGGCATCATCCAGTCCAGGACGATGATGTCGGGCGCCTCCTCACCCACCTTGAGAAGCGCCTCCTCGCCGTTCTCGGCGGTGGCGACGCGAAAGCCCTCGGCCTCGAGATTGTAGGACAGCACCGCGCGCTGCGCCATCTCGTCCTCGACCACCAGGACCGAGGGTTGCAGGTTGCTGCTCATCGCCTGGCTCCCCGGCTCACGTGGTCTCGGAGGTCACATCGGCCTTCACCCGCAACTCGCTGGGCCGCTCGCCGGTGACCAGATAGACCGCCTGCTCGGCGATGGCGGTGACGTGATCGCCCATCCGTTCGGTGTTCTTGGCGATGAAATGCAGGTGCATGCAGGGCGTGATGTTGCGCGGGTCCTCCATCATGAAGGTGAGGAATTCGCGGAACAGCGCGTTGTACATCTGGTCCACCTCCTCGTCGCGGCGGATCACGTCGCAGGCGAGGTCCACGTCGCGGCGCACATAGGCGTCGAGCGCGTCCTTGAGCATCCGCTCCACCTCGCGGGCCATGCGGCGCAGGGCGGCGGCGCTGTCGCTGACCGGGCTCATCTGCGCCAGAACGCCGGTGCGCTTGGCCATGTTCTTGGCATAGTCGCCGATGCGTTCGAGGTTGCTGGCGATCTTGAGGATCGACAGCACCGTGCGCAGGTCGCTGGCGGCGGGCGCGCGGCGGGCGATGACCTGGGCGGCCTCCTCGTCGATCAGTTCTTCCAGGTCGTCGATGGCCTTGTCGCCCCGGCGCACCTCCTCGGCCAGTTCCTCGTCGCGGGTCTCGAGCGAACGGGCGGCGCGCAGGATGGCGTCCTCGACCAGCCCGCCCATCTTCATGATATGGGCCAGCAGCCCCTCGAGATCGCGGTCATAGGACGAGACGATGTGTTTATCATTCATGACGGTCTGTCCTTCTACCCGATGCGCCCGGTGATGTAGCTTTCGGTGCGCGGATCGTTGGGATTGGTGAAAATCTCGCCGGTGTCGCCGAACTCGACCAGGTTGCCCAGGTGGAAGAAGGCGGTCTTCTGGCTGACGCGGGCGGCCTGCTGCATCGAGTGGGTGACGATCACCACCGAGTAGCGCGTGCGCAGCTCGTCGATCAGTTCCTCGACCAGCGCGGTGGCGATCGGGTCCAGCGCCGAGCAGGGCTCGTCCATCAGCAGCACTTCCGGTTCCGTGGCCACGGCGCGGGCGATGCAGAGCCGCTGCTGCTGGCCGCCCGAAAGCCCGGTTCCGGGCTGGTCCAGCCGGTCCTTGACCTCGTCCCAGATCGCGCCGCGGCGCAGCGCGCGTTCCACGATCTCGTCCAGTTCGGCCTTGTTCTTGGCCATGCCGTGGATCTTGGGCCCGTAGGCCACGTTGTCGTAGATCGACTTGGGGAACGGGTTGGGTTTCTGGAACACCATGCCGACCTTGGCGCGCAGCTGCACCGGGTCGACCTTGCGGTCATAGATGTCCTCGCCGTCGAGCAGGAACTGCCCCTCGACCCGGGCCACGTCGATGGTGTCGTTCATCCGGTTGAGGCAGCGCAGGAAGGTGGACTTGCCGCAGCCCGAGGGGCCGATGAACGAGGTCACGGTGTTGTCCTCGATCTGGATGTTCACGTCCTTGATGGCGTGGGTGTCACCATACCAGACCTGGCAATCCCGGCAGTCGAATTTGATTTCGTTCTGAGACACTGTGCTCTCCGCGGTTTTTGGCGCGTCATACATGGGTTTATCCTCGATCCCGTGCAATTACCAACGGCGCTCGAAACGGCGGCGCAGGATGATGGCGATGATGTTCATGGTCAACAGGAAGGCCAGCAGGATGATGATCCCGCCCCAGGCCTTCTCGTAGAAGCCGGCATCGGCGCGGGTGGCCCAGGTGTAGATTTGCGCCGGCATGGCCGAATTGGGCTCGGTGAAGCCGGCGATGAACCCGTCCGGGTATCCACGCGCCACGAAGCCAACCATGCCGATCAGCAGCAGCGGCGCGGTCTCGCCCAGGGCCTGGGCCAGGCCGATGATGGTGCCGGTCAGGATGCCGGGCATGGCCAGCGGCAGCACGTGATGGAACACCGCCTGCATCTTCGAGGCGCCCACGCCCAGGGCCGCGTCGCGGATCGAGGGCGGAACCGCGCGCAGCGAGGCGCGGGTCGAGATGATGATCGTGGGCAGCGTCATCAGCGTCAACACCAGCCCGCCCACCAGCGGGGCCGATTGCGGCAGGTGCATGAACTGGATGAACACGGCGAGGCCAAGGATACCGAACACGATCGAGGGCACGGCGGCGAGGTTCGAGATGTTCACCTCGATCAGGTCGGTCCAGCGGTTCTTGGGTGCGAATTCCTCGAGATAGATCGAGGCCGCCACGCCGATGGGCAGCGACAGCGCCAGCACCACCAGCATCATGAAGAACGAGCCGACCACCGAGGCGCCGATGCCCGCGCCGCCCGGGTTGTCCACGCCCGAATCCGCGCCGGTGATGAACGGCCAGTTGAAGGCCTGGCGGATCACCCCGGCCTCTTCCAGCCGGTCGACGAGATCGAGATCGCTGACCTGCAGGAAGCGGCTGTCCTGGAGCGTGTCACGGCTCACCCGGCCCTTGAAATAGCCGTCTACCCGGCTCGAGGCGGCCAGCTCGAAATCCACCGGCTGGCCCAGTTGCTCGGGGTTGGCGCGGTAGAACTCGCGCAGGGTCGAGCCGACCTTGCCCAGCAGCCGCTCGATGGCGGACTCGTCGAACTCGGCCTCGACCCCGGCGGCGTCGAGCTGCGATTTCAGCTTCTGGATGAACAGGTTGGAATAGGCCTTGGTCTTGAACAGCTCGCTCTCGGCGGCCTCGAACTCGGCCTGCGTCAGGGTGAATTCCACATCCACCACGGTGCGGGTGAAGGCCGGTGCGCCCGAGCGGATGATCGAGACGAACAGCACCAGCAGAAAGAACAGGCCGATGGCGATGGCGGCCATGCCGTAGAGGCGGAAGCGTTTCTCGGCCGCGTTGCGCTTTTTCGTGCGCGCGTCGGAGCCCAGCAGCGAGCCCTTGCCGCCGGCGGCGGGGGCCGTGTCGATGCTTGCGTCGGTCATTCGTACTGCTCCCGGTATTTGCGCACGATGAAGAGGGCGAAGACATTGAGACCCAGGGTCAGCACGAACAGCGTCATGCCGAGCGCGAAGGCCACCAGCGCCTCGGGGGAGGCGAAATCGGCGTCGCCGGTCAGCTGGCTGACGATCTTCGCGGTGACCGTGGTCATCGCCTCGAAGGGGTTGAGTTCGAGCCGCGCGGCAGCACCGGCGCCCAGAACCACGATCATGGTCTCGCCGATGGCGCGCGAGGCGGCCAGCAGGATGGCACCCACGATGCCCGGCAGGGCGGCAGGCAGCACCACCTGGCGGATGGTCTCGGACTGGGTAGCGCCCAGCCCGTAGGAGCCGTCGCGCATCGCTTGGGGCACCGCATTGATGATGTCGTCGGAGAGCGAGGAGACGAAGGGGATCAGCATGATGCCCATCACCAGCCCCGCGGTCATCACCGAGGTGCCCGACTGCATCCAGCCCAGCCCTTCCTTGCCGAAAACCTCCATCAGGAGCGGGCCGACGGTCAGCAGGGCGAAGAGGCCGTAGACGATGGTCGGGATCCCGGCCAGCACTTCGATCGCGGGCTTGGCGATGGAGCGCACCCGTGACGAGGCGTATTCGCTGAGATAGATCGCGGCGAAGAGGCCGATGGGCACCGCCACCAGCAGCGCCACGATGGAGATGTAGAAAGTGCCCCACAGAAGCGGGATCACGCCCAGGTCCGAGGCCCCGCCCCGTCCCGAGAAGCTGGGCGCCCAGTTGGTGCCGAAGAAGAACTCGGAGGCCGGGTAGAGGCGGAAGAACTCGACCGTGTTGAACACCAGCGACAGCACGATGCCCACGGTGGTCAGGATCGCCACCGAGGCGGCGGCAATCAGCAGGGCCCGCACGCTGGTCTCGACCACGTTGCGGGCGCGGAAGCTCACGCCGGTCTGGCGCAGCCCCCAGGCCAGGCCCGCCAGGGCCAGCACCAGCACGGCGACGCTCATCGCCATGTTGCCGGTGGCGGTCATTATCCGGTAGCTCTGGGCCGCGTTCAGGATCGGCTGGGTAATCGTGCCGGTGACGATCTGCCCCGCATCCTTCAGCCGCTGGGTGACGTCGGCGAAATCGGCGCGCACGTCGCGGGCGAACTCCTCGGTCATGGCGCCGCTGGCCACGGCGGCATCCAGACCCTCGGCGGCGCGGCGCACCTCGGCCAGCACCAGCCCCAGCGAGCCGCCATCGGCGACCGAGGCTTCGGGGATCATCTCGGAAATCTGGGAGGTGATGTAGAGCGGTTGCAGCAGCAGCCAGACCACCAGCAGGCCGAAGGCCGGCACCATGATCTTCAGCGCCACGTTCCAGCCGTAGTAATTCGGCAGCGAGTGAAGCCCGCGGCTGTCGCCGCCGGCATGGCCCAGGGCGCGCGAGCGGCCGAGGATGAAACCGGCCAAGGCGACCCCCAGGACGGCCAGGATGAGCCAGAAGAGTGGCATGGTGCCCCCAGAGTGGAAAATCTTGCGCGGGTCCGATGAACCGAAAGCAGGGGCAGCGTCAACCGCCGCCCCCGCGGATCAGGCGGGATGCCCGATTACGAGCCTTCGCCCATGGTCACTTCGTTCGCGACATTGAACTGGGTCTCGGCCAGCTCGGGGTCGGCGACCAGGCCATAGTTGGCCAGCGGGCCGCCGGGGCCGGCGATCTCGTCGGCGACGAAGAACTGGGCGTATTCCTTCAGGCCCGGGATCACGCCGATATGTGCCTTCTTGACGTAGAAGAACAGCGGGCGCGAAACCGGGTATTCGCCCGAAGCGATGGTCTCGGTGGTCGGCTCGACGCCGCCCATGGTGGCGACCTTCAGCTTGTCGAGGTTGTTCTCGTAGAAGGCCAGGCCGAACACGCCGATGCCGTTGGGGTTGGCGTCGATGCGGGCCAGGGTCTCGGTGTAGTCGCCGTCGATGTCGACCGAACGGCCGTCCTGGCGCACGTCGAGGCAGGCATCCTCGGCGTCGTCCTCGGACATGCCGGCTTCCATCATGGCTTCCATCGCGCCGGTGGCCTTGCAGCCTTCCAGCAGGACCTTGTCCTCGAACACTTCGCGGGTGCCGTGCTTGGTGCCGGGGATGAACATGGCGATCTCGACGTCGGGCAGGTCGCTGTTGAACTCGGCCCAGCTCTCGTAGGTGTTCTCGACCAGTTCGCCGTCCTTCATCACCTGCGCGCCGATGGCGTTGTAGATGTCGGCGGGCACGAAGGCGTCATAGGCCGGGCCGCCCTGCTGGCTGGCGAAGACGATGCCGTCATAGCCGATGCGGACCTCGATGATGTCGGTCACGCCGTTCTCGGCACAGGCCTTGATTTCCTTCTCGCGGATCTGGCGCGAGGCGTTGGCCACGTCGATGGTGTTCTCGCCCACACCCTCGCAGAAGCGCTTGAGACCGGCGGAGGTGCCGCCCGATTCGACCACCGGCGTGGGGAAGTCGGTGTTCTCACCGAAGGCTTCGGCCACGATCGAGGCATAGGGCAGCACGGTGGAGGAACCGGCCACCTGCACCTGGTCGCGGGCATGTGCGGCAGAGGCCGACAGGGCGGCGATGGCCAGGGTCGATGCGGTCAGTTTGGCGAATGACATATGTGTCTCCTGTGTCAGACAGTTCGGGTCGATCTTGGTGATCCCGAGGCCCACCTAGGGCCGTCACGCTGGGCTTTTGTGACACCTGTGTAACAACTGTATGACAACTCGCGCGCGGCGGCGGATCATGGCCCGTCCGGCCCGGGTTCCGTCGCGGACGCCGGCGCCTGCATCGGCAGGCGCACCGAAAAGCTGGCCCCTTCGCCCGGCACGCTCTCGACCCGCAGCCGGCCGCGATGGCGGTTGACGATATGCTTGACGATGACCAGGCCCAGCCCAGAGCCGCCCAGCTCGCGCGAGCGGTGGGCGTCAGCGCGATAGA
>DOIS01000074.1 GCA_003511785.1 Paracoccaceae bacterium | reverse complement strand
GCCTTTCGGGGCGCGACAGCGCGCAGGCTGCGCTGGTCTTCGAGGGGCACCGCCACATCCAGTATTACGTCACCAAGATGTTCGTGCCGATGCTGGTGCTGATCTCGGTCTCCTGGGCGGTGTTCTTTCTCAACGAGTACCGCAAGCGGGCCGAGGTGGCCGGCGCCAACCTGCTGGTCTTTGTGGGTTTCAACTGGATGATCTCGGACGACCTGCCGCGGCTGGGCTATCTGACCTTTCTCGATTTCATCCTGCAATGGATGTTCGTCGTCACCGGCGCCATCGTGGTGTTCAACATCGCGCTGGCGCATATGCAATCCAACGGGCAGGAGGCACTGGCCGCGCGGCTCGACAGTTACGTGGTGCGCTGGATCTACCCGTTGGGCTATATCGCCATCGTCACCTATGGCATCATCCGGTTCCTGCCGGCCGAGGCGCCGGTGGTGATCTGACGGAGGAGCCCATGGACATCTTCGCCGCCGGCACGCGCCCGACCACGCCGGCCAACCCCGATTATTTCACCGGCACGGTCTGGATGGACCCGCTGATCGACGCGCCAGACCCGGCCCGGCTGCACGCTCTGCGAGTGAGCTTCGAGCCCGGCGCGCGCACGGCCTGGCATACCCATCCGCTGGGCCAGACGCTGCATGTGCTCTCGGGTTGCGGGCTGGTGGGGCTGCGCGACGCCCCGCCCCGGGTGATCCGGCCCGGCGATACGGTCTGGATTCCGCTCGGGGTCGAGCATTGGCATGGCGCCGGCCCCGAGACGGGCATGACGCATCTCGCCATGCAGGAAAAGCAGGACGGCAGCACGTCGAGCTGGTTGGAAAAGGTCGCGGACCCGGACTATCTGCGCCAGCCTGACTGAGCGAGGGGCCGGGGGGGCAACCCGACGTCGCTCCCGAACGACCGCGCGCGTTCTCTTGCGCCCGCTTGTGGCTGGCATGGATCTTGCAGAGTTTCGGCCGGGCGACCAACCGGGTGACGGTCCTCTTGCCGGAGACGGCGGGCGCGTTGTCAGGCCGTGTCGCCCCGGCCTCTCTCCCGGGCGGTCGTTGACGCCACCATTCGACCCCTTGCGCGATCGGACAGGCGCATCCCGGGCCGCGTTCCGCCCCCCTCCAGGCGGGCGCGGCCCCTTGCCCGCCCTAGGCGGCGGGCGGTTCGGAGCGCACCAGTTCGAGCGCCCGGGAAACCGCCTGGCGATGCGGCTCCAGCGGGTCTCCGGCGCGGGCCGCGGTTTCGGCACGACGCAGCGCGGTGCTCAACTCCGTCAACTCGACCATCGCCGCGGAGCCGATCGCATAGTGAACGCGCTCTGCCACGGCGTCGCGCGCGGCGGCCGGGTCGTCCAACGCCGCCAGCGCGGCCCGGGCGTCTTCCAGGCTTTGCCGCACCAACTCTTGCGACATGCCGGGCCCGATGGCCTGGGCCAACCCGCCCCCGGGCCGCTCCGCCGGGATCGGGGCTTCGCATGTCAGGTGCCGGCCGATGGCCTGTGCCAGGCGCAGGGGCGTCAACGGTTTGGCCAGCATTTCCTGCATTCCGCTGGAGGTGCGCGCGCAGCTGTCATGGGCGGCCAGCGCGGTGACACCCAGGATCACGCTGTTCGCCGAGGCGCCGCTCATCCCGCGGATACGGCGCGTGGCCTCGTGCCCGTCCATCCCGGGCATGCTGACATCCATCAGGATCACGTCGAACGCCGTGCCCCGCGCCAGGTTCACCGCCTCGGTGCCTGTCTCTGCCGTGCGGCAGTCACAACCCAGCCGGCTCATCATCTCGCGCAGGACCGTCCGGTTGACGGGGTTGTCATCCACCACCAGGGCACGGGCGCCGGCAAAGTCCGGCCCGGGTGCGGCCATTCGTTCGTCGGTCACGTCTCCCGGCCCCGCATCGGCGAGGTCGATCTCGAAGCTGAACCGGCTGCCCTGGCCCGGGCGGCTGTCCAGGCGGATCTTGCCGCCCATCCGCTCGACCGCGCTGCGTGCGATCACCAGCCCAAACCCGGTGCCCTGCGCCGCGCCGCGCGCGGACGCGGTCTGGAACATGTCGAAAATGCGCTGTTGGTCCTCGGGGGCGATCCCGGGTCCGGTATCGGCGACCGCGACCGCCAGCCGCCGCCGATCCGAGCCGGGGTGACGCGTGCAGATCATCGTGACCGAAATCTCGCCCCGTTCGGTAAAGTTGATGGCGTTGCCCGCAAGGTTGTAGATCACCCGGGAAAACGCCATGGGCTGGCCCAGATAGCGATCCTCGACCCCGTCGCCGAGCGCGTCGAACACGATGCGATTGCCGCGTTCGCCCGCCAGCGGGCGCAACTCCTCGACAATGTCGCGGATCACCCGGGCCGGCGAGAAGGCGCGTTCCTGCTCGCGCGTGGGTGAGGTCGAGCACATCGTTCACCTGTGCCAGCGCCCGGTCGCTGCAATCGCGCGCGGTGCGGAAAAGCGCCCGGTCCTCGTCGCTCAACATGTCCTGGTCGATCATGTCGAGCGAGGCGATCAGGCCGTGCAGGGGGGTGCGCATCTCGTGGCTCATCGTGGCCAGGAACATGCTTTTGGCCTGGGCGGCACGATCGGCCTCGTCCCGGGCAGCCTTCAGCTTCTCCTCGGCGGCCACGCGATCGGAAATGTCCGAGAAGTAGACCAGCAGGATAGGCCGATTCTCGACGTCCCGCTCGCGCACGGCCGAGATCTCGACCGGGAAAACCTCTCCGTTCAGGCGCTGTGCCGAGATCCGCCGCGGCGCCGACATCGGCAGGTCCCGGTCGCGGCCGGCCAGCCAGTCCATCAGATCGGCGCCCTCTTCGGAGGGGAAGACGTTGTGCAGCGTGGTGCCTTCCAGCGCGCCGGTTTCGGCGTCGAGGATGCGCGCGGCGGCGCGGTTGCTTTGCACGATCCGCCCCTCCCCGTCGGCCACCAAAACGCCCGACAGTGCCGCCTCATAGGCCCGGGTCACGTTGGTGGCGGTGCGCTCGATCACCTGCCCCCGGCGTTCCAGATCGCGCCACAGGCGCACCGCGAGGATGGAGGACAGCACCATCAGCGCAAGGATGATCCAGGCCTTGACGCGGAACTGGACATAGAGATCGTGCTGCTGCTCGCGGGCCTCGGTGCTGGCGCGCACGAAATAGGCCAGACCGTCCACCGACAAGGTGCGCACCCGGCCGGACGACGCGCGCAGATCCTCGGCCAGCGCGGCCAATGCCCCGCGGTCGGGGCGCTCCATCGCGTCGATGCGCAGGGCCATGGCATCGCGTTTGCCCGCCAGCCAGACCAGTTCCCCGCGCAGGTCGTCGGACAGATCCATGTCCCAAGGGTCGCGATGACCACCGAGATTCGGCTGTAATAGATGTCGAAGGCCCGGCGAATCCCGGCCATCTCCCGGGGCGGAACGGTCTCGTCCCCGGGTGACAGCCCGGAAAAGGTCTCGCGCAACTCCAGCAGCAGCGCCCGGTGACTGACATCGAGTTGCGAGACGGTCCAGCCCTGGTTGTCCGAGTCCGCCACGACAGGGCGTCGAGCTGGCGCTTGAAGCCGGTCGCGCTGAACAGGAGCGTCAGCGCTGACAAGAGCAGAAGCGTCAGCAGCAACAGGGCCGTGCCGCGGCGCAGATGCTGATCCCAGCCCCGATGCTTGGGTATCGGTGGCATCACGGCGCGGGCGCGACCCGTTCCACCGCCACCAGTTGCCAGATGCTGCGGGCATAGACCTCTTCGGACTGGAACGCGTCCTTGCTGTCATAGGGATAAGCCACCCAGAGCGGCCCCTTCTGCCGCAACGAGAACGCCTCTCCGTCGATCCGGTTGGCCACGATGGGTGCGGTCTCGGACAGTTCGGCCACCGGGATCGTGATCGCGTAGTCGTTGGCCGCCTCCAGTCGCACGGTTCCTTCCGTGATGCCCGCATGGTTCAGGATCGCCAGAAGACTGGGGCCGGCAAACTGCTGAACCCGGTCGGTCCAGATCGTCGATGTCTCGAACGATTGCTGGTCGAGCGTCGACAGCGCGGCGTCGTCCAACGTCATCTCGATCCCGTTCTCAGGGTCGCTGATGCGCAATTCGGCCTCTCCCGCCATGCCGCCCTCCGCCAGTCCCAGTCCCAGCACGGTTGCCAGCGAGACGTTTTGATCCAGCCCATCAATCGCATCGTAGCCTCTCCACATGAACAATGCCCCGATGAAGCCCTTAAACCGTCGCAATTCAAGCGCAGGTATCAAAAGATACAGGCGGCCATCTTCTGCCCGCCCGGTGTCCGGAGATACCGGGCGGGGCCCTTGGTTTACACTGTCGCACTTCCGCGCCCTTGGTATAGCTGTGGTTTCCGCAGGGTACGTCGGAACCTCTCGGGGTTTGAACGGGCCGGGCCTGGCAGACGAGACATTGCATCTTTGAAAGTGACATGACCGAGACCATCGAAAAACCCGGGTTCTCATCGCCGACGACCACCGCCTTCTGAGCGAAGCGGTGGCCAACACGCTGGGCGTTTCCCCTCAATTCGAGGTATGGCTGGCCGATGATTACGACGGCGCGATGCGCCAGATCGGCGAACGGGCGTTCGACGTCATCCTGCTCGACCTGCGGATGCCCGGTATGGTGGGCCTGGACAGCGTGCAGAACGTGATCCGCACGGCAAAAGGCGGCTATGTGGTGCTGTTCACGGGGCAGATCGACCGGCATGTTCTCGACAAGGCGCTGGAACTCGGGGTGCGGGGTCTGATCACCAAGACGATGCCGCTGCGCTCGCTGGTCAGTGTGATCGAATTGATCGCCTCGGGGCAGGTGTTCGTTCCGGTACACGCGGACCTCGCCGCGATGATCGACGACACCGGCGGCGAGACCGGCGGAGGCCTGAAGGAGAAAGGGCTTTTCGTGCTGCGCCTGGCCGCGGATGGCGCACGAACAAGGAAATCGCGCGGGAAATGGGCGCCACCGAAGTCACCGTGAAGATGCACATGCGCGCGTTCTGCAAGAAGCTGGGCGCACGCAACCGCGCCCATGCCGCGATGATCAGCCGCGAGCGCGCGCTCCTGTAGGGAAGGGCACGGGGTGGCGACACCTCCGGGCCGCGGGCATCCCGGGGCGCGTCGTCGGTCCCTGGCGGCATAAAGCCTTGGCACAAGCGCCGCTCCCTGCGGAGCTTTGACGCGCCCTCGCTGGGCTCCGCCTGCCGCGGCATCCGCGTGCCGCGATCCGGGGCCGGGCAAAGCGGCTGGACGCCCCGCCGCGCCGCCCCTAACGTGGCGCGCGATGCTGCGCTATTCGCTCAAACGCCTGCTGTCGCTGCTGGTCAGCCTGGCCGTCGCCTCGCTGGTGATCTTCTTCGTGGTCGAGGTGGCACCCGGAGACCCGGCCAGCTTCATGCTGGGCGTGAACGCGCAGCCCGACACGCTGGCCGCGCTGCGCGCCGAGCTGGGGCTCGACCTGCCCAAGTGGCAACGGTACCTGGCCTGGGTCGGCGGGATGCTGACCGGCGATTTCGGCACCTCCTATACCTATCGCACGCCGGTGGCGCAGATGATCGCCGACCGGCTCTGGGTGTCGCTGCCGCTCGCGCTCTACGCGCTGACGCTCTCGACCCTGATCGCCTTTCCCGCCGGCATCTACGCCGCCGCGCGCCGCGGCAAGCCCGGCGACATGGCGGTGATGGGGGCCACGCAGCTGGGCGTGGCGCTGCCGAATTTCTGGTTCGCCATGATGATGGTGCTGGTCTTCGCCATCAACCTGCGCTGGTTCAGCGCGGGCGGCTTCGCGGGCTGGCAGGACGGCCTCCTGCCGGGGCTGAAATCCCTGACCCTGCCCGCCATCTCGCTGGCCTTGCCGCAGGCGGCGATCCTGGCGCGGGTGATGCGCTCGGCCTTGCTGGACATTCTGGGCGAGGACTTCATGCGCACCGCGCGGGCCAAGGGGCTGACAAGACGGCAGGCGCTCTGGCGGCACGGGGTCAGGAACGCGCTCATTCCGGTGCTGACCATCATCGGGCTGCAATTCTCCTTCCTGCTGGCGGGCGCGATCATCATCGAGCAGGTCTTCTACCTGCCCGGGCTCGGGCGGCTGGTGTTCCGGGCGATCTCGTCGCGCGACCTGATCGTGGTCGAATCGGTGGTGATGCTGCTGGTCTTCGCCGTGATCGTGGTGAATTTCGCGGTGGACCTCGCCTATGCCGCCGTCGATCCCCGGTTGAGGACGCGGACATGAGCGGGGCGCGGCGCAATCTGGTCCTGGGCGGGGCGCTCTCGGCGCTGGTCGTGCTGGCGGCGCTGGTCTCCTTCGTCTGGACGCCCTACGATCACACGGCGCTGGACATCCCCGGAAAGCTGCAACCGCCCGGGCCGGAGCATTGGCTCGGCACCGACCATTTCGGGCGCGACATGCTGTCGATGATCATGGTGGGGGCGCGCACCTCGATCGCCGTGGCGCTGGTGGCGGTGGGCATCGGCATCACGCTGGGCGTGCCGCTGGGGCTGGCGGCGGCGGCGCTCAAGGGGTCGTGGCTGGACGAGGTCATCATGCGCGGCAACGACCTGATCTTCGCCTTCCCCTCGCTGGTCATCGCCATTCTCATCACCGCCGTGTTCGGCGCGGGGGCCGTCAACGCGATCATCGCCATCGGCATCTTCAACATCCCCGTCTTCGCGCGCATCACCCGCGGGGCGGCGCTGTCGCTCTGGCAGCGCGAGTTCATCCTCGCCGCCCGCGTCTCGGGCAAATCCGCCGCGCGCATCAGCGCCGAGCATATCCTGCCCAACGTGGCCAACCTGCTGATCGTGCAGGGCACCATCCAGTTCAGCCTGGGCATCCTGGCCGAGGCGGGGCTGTCCTATGTGGGTCTGGGCGCGCAGCCGCCCACCCCGTCCTGGGGCCGGATGCTGGCCGACGCGCAGACCATGGTAAGCATCGCGCCGCATCTCGCGCTGGTGCCGGGTATTGCCATCGTGCTGACGGTGCTGGGGCTGAACCTGATGGGCGACGGGCTGCGCGACTGGCTCGACCCAAGGCTGCGGGTGGCGCGCACATGAGCCTACTGGAGATCGAGAACCTGACACTGTCCATCGGCGGCATCGGCATCCTCGACCGGGTGTCGCTTCACGTGGACGCGGGCGAGATCGTCGCCGTCACCGGCGAGAGCGGCTCGGGCAAGTCGATGACCGCGTTGGCGGTGATGGGGCTCTTGCCCGAGAGGGCCAGCGCGACGGGGCGCATCGCGCTTGACGGGCGCGACCTGCTGACCACCCCCGAGCCCGCCATGTGCGCCCTGCGCGGGCGCGAGATCGGCATGGTGTTCCAGGAGCCGATGACCGCGCTGAACCCGGTGCAGACCATCGGCGCGCAGGTGATGGAGACGATCCTGGTGCATGATGCCATGCCCCGCGCCGAGGCGCGGGCGCGGGCCCGCGAGGTGCTGACCCGCGTGGGTCTGCCGCCCGAGCGGTTTCCCCTCACCCGCTATCCGCACGAGCTGTCGGGGGGGCAGCGCCAGCGCGTGGTGATCGCCATGGCCATCGCCCTGCGCCCCAAGCTCCTGATCGCCGACGAGCCCACCACCGCGCTCGACGTGACCACCCAAGCGCAGATCCTCGACCTGCTCAAGGGGCTGGTGGATGAGTTCGGCATGGGTCTTCTGATGATCACCCACGACCTGGCCGTGGTCGCCGGCATGGCCGACCGGATCGTGGTCATGCGCCACGGGGCCGTGGTCGAGACGGGCGAAACGCGCCGCCTGCTGGCCGATATGCGCCACCCCTATACCCGTATGCTGTTCGAGGCCTCGCGCCACCAGGTCGATCTGCCCGCCGCGCCCGCGCCCGCGCCCTTGCTGGAGGTGCAGGACGTGGTGCGCGACTATCGCCTGCCGCGCACCCGGCTTTTCGCCCCGGTGGAGCACGCGCGCGCGGTCAACCATATCTCCTTCACCCTGAATCGCGGCGAGCGGCTGGGGCTGGTGGGGGAATCGGGCTGTGGCAAGTCCACGCTCACCCGCGCGATCCTGGGGCTGGACGAGGTGCAGGGCGGCAGCATCCGCCTTGACGGAGAACCGGTGTTCACCGGGCACCGCCCCAACCTCGCCGTGCGGCGCAAGATGCAGGTCGTGTTCCAGGACCCGTTCGGCTCGTTCAACCCGCGCCACCGGGTGGATCGGCTGATCACCGAGCCCTTCCACCTGCTGGGCGACCCGCCGCGCGGCGCGGCGCGCGACGCGGCCATTGCCGAGGCGCTGACCGCCGTGGGGCTCACGCCCGGGGACGCGCGCAAGTACATCCACGAGTTCTCGGGCGGCCAGCGGCAGCGCATCGCCATCGCCCGCGCGCTCATCATCCGGCCCGAGCTGATCCTGTTCGACGAGGCGGTGAGCGCGCTCGACGTGTCGGTGCGCGCCCAGATCCTCGACCTTCTGGCCGAGCTCTGCCGCGCCTACGAGCTGACCTATCTCTTCATCAGCCACGATCTCAGCGTGGTGCGCAGCGTCACCGACCGGGTGCTGGTGATGCAGGCGGGCGAGATCGTCGAGCAGGGGCCGACGGAACAGGTGTTCACCGACCCGCAGCACCCCTATACACGGAAACTGATCGCCGCGGCGCCAGTGCTGCCCGAGTTGGGCCTGGGGGTGGCGTGAGCGTCGGAGAAATCGGCTGCGCCGATGCCTCCGGCGGCGGTATTTGCCAACGAGAAGAAGCCGAGGACGGGTTTCTATCGAAACACGGGGGAGCGTGATGAGCGGCGAGAGCGGTATCTGGTTCGATCCGGGTCTGTGCCTGATCGGCGGGGCCTGGGTGGCGCCGAAAGGCGGCGAGGGCCTGGACCTCGTGAACCCTTCGGACGGCAACCGGCTGGCCCGGATCGCGCGGGGCGGCGCGGCGGATATCGACGCGGCGGTGGCGGCGGCCCAGGCGGCGCGGGACGGCGATTGGGGCCGGATGACGGCGCTCGAGCGCGGGCGCGTTCTGACCCGCATCGGGCAGCTGGTGCTGGAGCGCGCCGACGATCTGGCCCGGCTCGAGGCGCTGGACGTGGGCAAGCCGCTCTCCCAGGCGCGCGCCGACGCGGTGGCGCTGGCGCGCTATTGCGAGCTCTACGGCGGCGCCGCCGACAAGGTGATGGGCGAGACCATCCCCTATCTCGACGGCTACACCGTCTATACCCTGCGCGAGCCGCACGGGGTCACCGGCCATATCGTACCCTGGAATTACCCGATGCAGATCATCGGCCGCTCGGTCGGCGCGGCGTTGGCGATGGGCAATGCCTGCGTGCTGAAACCGGCGGAAGAGGCCTGCCTCACCGCGCTGGCCTTCGCCCATATCGCGGTCGAGGCCGGGCTGCCCGCCGGCGCGCTGAACGTGGTGCCGGGGCTGGGCGCCGAGGCGGGGGCGGCGCTGTCGGGTCATCCGGAGGTGGAGCATCCGAGCTTCACCGGATCGGTCGCCACCGGCGCGCTGGTCCAGCAGGCGGCGGGAAGAAACGTGGTGCCGGTGACACTGGAGCTGGGCGGCAAGTCGCCGCAACTGGTCTTCGAAGATGCCGATCTCGACGCGGCGCTGCCGTTCCTGGTGAATGCCGGGTGTCAGAATGCGGGGCAGACCTGTTCGGCGTCGTCTCGCATCCTTGTGCAGCGCGGTGTTTACGATGTTGTAAGGGAGCGCATGGCGGCGGCCTATGCCGAGCTGACCGTCGGCCCGGCGCTGGAGGATCTGCGGGTGGGTCCGCTGATCTCGGCCCGCCAGAAGGAGATCGTCGAGGGCTATCTCGCCCGGGGCAGCGATCTGGCGGTGGCCGGGCAGGGGATGATCGTTGATCACGCGCCCGAAGCCGGGGCCTATGTGCGCCCGGCGCTCTTCGCAGACGTGCCGCCCGATCATCCGCTGGCGCGCGAAGAGATCTTCGGCCCGGTCCAGGTGCTGATCCCGTTCGAGACCGAAGAAGAGGCGGTCGCCATCGCCAACGGCACCGATTACGGGCTGGTGGCCAGCATCTGGTCGCGCGACGGCGCCCGGCAGATGCGGCTGGCGCGACAGCTTCATGCCGGCCAGGTCTTCATCAACAATTACGGCGCGGGCGGCGGGGTGGAACTGCCCTTCGGCGGGGTGGGCCGGTCGGGCCACGGGCGCGAAAAGGGGTTCGAGGCGCTCTACGGGTTCTCGCAACTCAAGACGGTGGCGGCGTATCACGGGTGAGGTGGGGCCGCCTTACACCACCACCCGCATCCGCTCCTGCTCGCCCACGCCGAAGACGCGCTTGTAGCGCGCCACCTCGTCCGGGGGACCCATCGCCTTCTCCGGGTTGTCCGAGAGCTTTACCGTGGGCCGACCCTCGGCCTTCACCGCCTTGCAGACCAGCGAGAAGGGCGCCAGCGCGTCCCCCGGCACCAACCCCCGGAAATCGTTGGTCAGAAGCGTGCCCCAGCCGAAGGAGATCAGCGCGCGGTCCTTGAACCGGTCGTGCAGCTCAACGATCTTCTCCACGTCCAGCCCGTCCGAGAAGATGATCCGCTTCTTGGTCGGGTCCTCGCCGCGCGATTGCCACCAGTCGATGGCGATCTCGGCGCCCTTGGCCGGGTCGCCGCTGTCGATGCGGATGCCGGTCCAGCCGGCCAGCCAGTCGGGGGCGTTCTCCAGGAACCCTTTCGTGCCGTAGGTATCCGGCAGGATGATGCGCAGGTTGCCCTCGTGCTCCTCGTGCCAGTCCTCGAGCACCTCGTAGGGCGCGCGGGCCAGCGCCGCGTCGTCGCGGGCCAGCGCGGCATAGACCATGGGCAGTTCATGCGCGTTGGTGCCGATCGCCTCGATGTCGCGCTTCATGGCGATGTGGCAGTTCGAGGTGCCGGTGAATTTCGGCCCCAGCCCCTCGATCATCGCCTGCACGCACCAGTCCTGCCAGAGATAGGAATGCCGCCGCCGCGTGCCGAAATCGGCGATGGCGAGATTGTCCAGTTCGCGCAGGCGCTCGATCTTCTCCCAGACGCGGGTCATGGCGCGGGCATAGAGGATCTGCAACTCGAACCGGCCCATGTCGCCCAGCACCGCCCGCCCGCGCAACTCCATCAGCACGGCGAGCGCCGGGATCTCCCACAGCATCACCTCGGGCCAGGCGCCCTCGAATGTCAGCTCGTATTGATCGCCCTTGCGTTCGAGGTGATAGGGCGGCAGGCGCAGGGTCTCGAACCACTCCATGAAATCCGGGCGGAACATCTGGCGCTTGCCGTAGAAGGTGTTGCCGCGCAGCCAGGTGCTCTCCCCGCGCGCGAGGCCGAGCGAGCGGATATGGTCGAGCTGTTCGCGCAGCTCGCCCTCGTCGATCAGCTTGGCCAGCGGCACATGCTGCGAGCGGTTGATGAGCGAGAACGTCACCTGCGTGTCGGGCTTGTTGCGGAACACCGACTGGCACATCAGGAGCTTGTAGAAATCGGTGTCGATCAGCGAGCGCACGATCGGGTCGATCTTCCACTTGTGGTTATAGACGCGGGTGGCGATGTCGACCATGTTCAATCCTGCGCTGTCATGTGGCCCGAGGCACAGTCAGACACTGTTTCCGTCCGCGCCTCAACCCCGGGTCGCTTCACGCCAACCGGACCCCCGCCGCACGCATCCCCTCCAGCGCCGCCTCCAGCGAGCCGTCGAGGTCGACCCCCCGGCAGGCGTCCAGCGCCACCGTGGTCTCGAACCCCAGCCTTGCCGCATCCACCGCCGAGAAGTTCACGCAGAAATCCGTGGCCAGCCCGGCCAGCGTCACCCGCGCGATCCCACGCGTGCGCAGATAGCCCTCGAGCCCGGTGGGCGTGGTCCGGTCGTTCTCGAAGAAGGCCGAATAGCTGTCGATCCTCGGGTTGAACCCCTTGCGGATGATCAGGTCGGCGCGGTCGGTCTCCAGATCGGCATGAAACGCCGCCCCCTCGGCGCCCTGCACGCAATGGTCGGGCCAGAGCACCTGTGTCCCGTAGGGCATCTCGACCGTCTCCATCGGCGCCTTGCCGGGATGCACCGAGGCGAAGGAGGAATGGCCTGCAGGGTGCCAGTCCTGGGTCAGGATCACCGCGTCGAACTCGGGCATCATGGCGTTGATGCGGGGCACCACCGCGTCGCCCTCGGGCAAGGCCAGCGCACCGCCGGGGCAGAAATCGTTTTGCACGTCGATCACGATCAGGGCCTGGGTCATGGGGCCTCCTTTCGGCGCCATCAAACCCTGCGCCACGGCCAGGGTCAATGCGCGCGAACCTCTTGCCGCAGGGCGCGCGAGGGCGTAAATCGCGGCCCATGCACACCATCGCCGCGCTCTACCATTTCACCCGCTTTCCCGACCCCGCCGCGCTGCGCGACCCGTTGCTCGAGCTGTGCGAGCGCGAGGGCATTCGCGGCACGCTGCTTCTGGCGCGCGAGGGGATCAACGGCACCATAGCCGGGCCGCGGGCGGGCATCGACGCGGTGCTGGCGCATATCCGGTCCCTGCCCGGCTGCGCCGATCTGGAATGGAAGGAGTCCACCTCCGACCATCCCCCCTTCGCCCGGATGAAGGTGCGGCTCAAGCGCGAGATCGTCACCATGGGCCAACCCGACGTCGATCCGCGCGTCCGCGTGGGCCATTATGTCGAGCCGCGCGAGTGGAACGATCTGATCCGCTCCGACGACGTGGTGGTGATCGACACCCGCAACGACTACGAGGTGGCGATCGGCAGTTTCGAGGGGGCCATCGACCCCGGCACGGAGAGCTTCCGCGACTTCCCCGCCTGGTGGGAGGCCAACCGCGAGCGGTTCCACAACAAGCGCGTGGCCATGTTCTGCACCGGCGGCATCCGCTGCGAGAAATCCACCAACTACCTGCTGGGGCAGGGGGTCGAGGATGTCTATCACCTCAAGGGCGGAATCCTGCGCTATCTCGAAGAGGTGCCAGAGGCGGAGAGCACCTGGCAGGGGGACTGCTTCGTCTTCGACAACCGGGTGAGCGTGGGCCACGGGCTGCGCGAGGGGCCGCACCTGCTCTGCCACGGCTGCCGCCGCCCGATCCTGCCCGAGGACAGGGCGCGCCCGGAATACGAGGAGGGCGTCGCCTGCCATCTCTGCGCGCATGAGACCAGCCCCGAGGACAAGGCGCGGTTCCGCGAACGCCAGCGCCAGATCCGGCTGGCCCGGGAGCGCGGCGAAAGCCATCTGCGCGCCTGAGCCGTTGCGCGCCGGTCGCGGTCTCCGAGCGCAGCGGCAAGCCTCTGTTCACGGCTCCCGGCTTATACCTGTCGCCGTTCATGGACGCGCGCCGGGCCTGGCAATCCGGCGCAA
>DOIS01000050.1:932-3164 GCA_003511785.1 Paracoccaceae bacterium | reverse complement strand
CTTCTTCAGCAGCCTGTTAATCCCCACCAGCCGCGCCTGCACCACCAGGATCACGAAAGGCAGGGTAAAGATGACATGGCCGAACAGGAGCAGCGCGAAGCTCTTGTTCACGCCGAGGAAGTTCAGGAACAGCAGGAGCGCCACCGCCAGCACCACCTCGGGCACCAGGATCGGCGCGACCAGCACGGTCGAGATCGCGTTGGCTCCGGGCACCCTGTAGCGCACCAGCGCCAGGCTCGCCAGCACGCCCAGCGTGGTCGAGATGATCGCGGTCATCAGCCCCAGCACGATCGAGGTGCGGAAGGCCCGCAGGATCGCCTCGTTCTGGGCCAGTTCCACGAACCAACGGAAGGAAAAGCCCGTCATCGGGAAAGAGCCGAACTGCGAGGCGTTGAAGCTCAGGAGCACCACCACCGCCACAGGCAGGAACATGAAGCCGCAGACCAGGATCGCCCAGAGCCGGACCGCCTGCCATCCCCAGTTGCGCGTGGTCTCCATCAGCCCAGCCCCTTCATCAGCTGCGCCATGCCCAGATAGCGGTTGTAGATCATCACCAGCACCCCCAGGACCGCCAGCAGCATAAGGCTCAGCGCCGAGCCCAGTGGCCAGTTGAGCTGGGTGATGATCGCCTCGAACACCAGGTTGGCGAACATCGCGTCCCCAGGCCCGCCCAGCACCAGCGGCGTGATGCAGGTCCCCGCCCCCAGCACGAAGCACAGGAGCCCCCCGGCGGCCAGCCCCGGCAGGGACAGGGGCAGCGTGACCTGCAAGAAGCTCTGCCAGCGGGTCGCGCCCAGCGAGTTGGCCGCGGCCTCGAGGTTCGGGTCGATGCCGTCCAGGCTGACGAACACGTTGAGCACCATGAAGGGCAGCAGGAAATGCACCAAGCCCAGGATCACGGTCACTTCGTTATAGAGCATCTGGATCGGCTCGTCGGTGATCCCCAGCCAGATCAGCGCCGTGTTCAAGGCGCCCGAGACGCCCAGGATGTTGATCCAGCTCATCGTGCGGATGATGTAGCTGATCCAGAAGGGCAGCATCATCAGCAGCAGCAGGATCATCTTGTTACCCTGCGACCGGGCGATGAAATAGGCCGAGGGGTAGCCCATCAGCGCGCAGACCAGCGTTGTGATCGCGGCGATGCGCAGGGGGCTGATCAGGATGTCGCGATAGAACGGGTCGGTCAGCGCCTCGGTCCAGTTGTCGAGATGGAAGCCCGGCACGTCGGCGCCGGTCGCGGTGCGCAGCCAGAAGCTGTAGATCACGATGAAGACCAGCGGGATGAACAGAAGCAGCGTCACCGCCGTGAGGGCGGGGGTCAGCAGGATCCAGGGTTGGCGCGCTTCGCGGGCTTCGACGGACATTCGGGCTTTCCGATGTGATGGGTTAGCCGAACCTTGCGTAAGCCCATGACATAGATCGAATAGATGATCGGAATTGTCGATATAGGTAAAATCTATGTCCCCCAACGACCCGCGATTCGACCCCGACCGCATCGCGCGCGAGCTCGATTGGAACCTGTTGCGCACCTTCGTGGTGCTGGCCGACAGCCACTCGATCACCGATGCGGCGGGCCGGCTGGGGCTGCGCCAACCCTCGGCCTCGGCGGCGCTGAAGAAGCTCGAGGACCGCATCGGGCGGCGCCTGGTCGACCGCCGCCCCGGGCGGTTCGAACTGACCGACGCGGGACGGCTGCTCTACCGCGAGGCGGTGGAGATCAACGGCTCGGTGCTGCGGCTCTCGACGCTCCTGCGCGAGATGACCGACGAGGTGCGCGGCCATGTGAAGATCACCGTGGCCAGCCACGTGGTCTGCCCGCTCTTCGATGACGTGCTGGCGCAATTCCACCGCGACTACCCGGGCGCGAGCCTCTCGATCGAGGTGCATTCCTCGGCCGATGCCATCGCCGAGGTCGCCGCGAAACGCGCCTCTTTCGCCATGTGCCTGGTGCAGGAGCCCAACCCGAAACTGGAATACCGGCGCCTCTACCGCGAGTATTTCGGCCTGTTCTGCGGCCCCACACACCCGCTCTTCGGGCGGCGCGACCTGACCCAGCCGGACCTCGCGGGCCATTCCACCGTCAGCTTCGAGACCGACCGTTTGCAGGACGTGCTCAAACCCGTGACCATGATGCGGGTGCAGGCCGAGCTGGGTGAGCGCATCACCGGGTTGTCGAGCCATCTGGAAGAGGTGCGGCGGATGATCGTCGCGGGGCTGGGCGTGGGGCCGCTG
>DOIS01000050.1:467-622 GCA_003511785.1 Paracoccaceae bacterium | reverse complement strand
GGGGCTGGGCGTGGGGCCGCTGCCCATCCACGTGGCGGCGCGCGACGTGGCCGACGGACTGCTGTGGCAGGTGCCGCCCCATGACGACCTGCCCGAGATCGACGTGCATGTGGTCTGGAACCCCGCGGCGGTGAAGAACCGCGCCGAGGAGCGGC
>DOIS01000050.1:0-120 GCA_003511785.1 Paracoccaceae bacterium | reverse complement strand
CTTGTCGGCGCTGACCGAGGCCATCGCGCGCACGCCCATAGAGGAGCGCACCTACGGGCGGCCCGGTTGAGGGACGATGGTCCTGGCGCGCGGGGAAGTGGGGGCTCTGCCCCCGTCCCC
>DOIS01000251.1 GCA_003511785.1 Paracoccaceae bacterium | reverse complement strand
GCCCCGCCGCCAACAGCCGCCGGGTCGAGACCGATTTGGGCACGGGCGCGGTCACCTTGACGATCGAGGACGATTTCGGGCGGCGGCGCGACCCGGATCACGGGCTGATTCAGTCCACGATCGCGCGCGAGCGCTGGTCGATCCATCCCGACGACCCGCTCTCGGCGCGGGGGGAGTGCCACTGGACCGACACCCGCGAGCGCGACGGCATCGCGCTGCGGACCGAGGCCAGCTGCGACATGTGGTCGGATGCCACGCATTTCCACCTGCGCGCGCGGATGGAAGCCTGGGAGAACGACCGGTTGGTTTCCGAGCGCGAGGAAGAGGACAGCATCGCCCGCGACCACCTGTGAGCGCAGGGACGCGCCGGGCGGACCGGATCGAATCGGGCCGGCTGGACGAAAGTCGCGAGGGAAAGCGACCGAGGTTGTCTCGAAAGCGTCGTAAACCTTGGTTACCCAGCTGCATGCGACCTTTCCCTTGAGTTGGCCGGGGAAATCGGCAACCTTTGGATCAATCGCAAAAAATCGAACGGTTCGTGTGGGGATGCGCGGGCCCGTCACACAACGGGAGACCATTCATGTCCAGTCAACTGGATTACCTGAAACTGCGCGTGGCCCAGGGCCGCATGAGCCGCCGCGAATTCCTGGGCCGCGCCGGCGCGCTGGGGATCACCGCCGCGCTGGCTTCGAGCCTTTACACGCAAGCCGCCCGCGCCGCCGAGCCGCAGAAGGGCGGCACCATCCGCATGGGGCTTCAGGGCGGGTCCACCACCGACAGCCTCGACCCGGCGCTGGCCACCAACCAGGTGGCGCTGATGGTGATCCGGCTGTGGGGCGAAAGCCTCGTGGAATTGGACGATGACGGCGGCCTGATCGGCAAGGTGGCCGAAAGCTGGGAAAGCTCGGCCGACGCCAAGGAATGGCGATTCAAGCTGCGCCCGGGCATCCAGTTCTCGAACGGCCAGGACGTGACCGCCGAGGACGTGGTGGCCACCATGGAGCGCCATTCGGGCGAGGAGTCGAAATCCGGCGCGCTGGGCATCATGCGCTCGATCGTCAACGTGGACGCGCAGGGCGACGAGGTGGTGTTCACGCTGGACAGCGGAAATGCCGACCTGCCCTATCTGATCGCCGATTATCACCTGCCGATCCAGCCGAATGGCGGCAAAGACGACGCCGCAGCGGCCATCGGCACCGGGCCCTACATCCTGAAGGATTACGAGATGGGGGTGCGGTTCGTCGCCGAGAAGAACCCCAACTACTGGGGCGACATCGGTCATGCCGAGACGATCGAGTTGATCGTCATCAACGACAACACCGCCCGGGTGGCGGCGCTGCAATCGGGCCAGGTGGACATGATCGACCGGGTGCCGCCGCGCACCGCGGGCCTCGTGGCGCGGGCGCCGGGGATCAACGTGCACCAGACCTCGGGTCCGGGGCATTACGTGTTCATCATGCATTGCGACACCGCGCCCTTCGACAACAACGATGTGCGGCTGGCGCTGAAACACGGCATCAACCGCCAGGAGATGGTGGACAAGGTTCTGTTCGGCTATGGCTCGGTCGGCAACGACACGCCGATCAACGCGAGCTATCCGCTCTATACCGAGATCGAGCAGCGCGAATACGACCCCGACAAGGCCAAGTTCCACTGGGACAAGGCGGGCGTGGACGAGCCGATCCTGCTGCGCACCTCGGACATTTCCTTCCCCGGGGCGCCGGACGCCGCCGCGCTGTTCCAGCAGTCGCTGCAACAGGCGGGCATCCCGCTGGAGATCAAGCGCGAGCCCAATGACGGCTATTGGTCGGAGGTCTGGAACGTGCAGCCCTTCTGCACCAGCTACTGGGGCGGGCGTCCGACGCAGGATCAGATGTACACCACCGCCTACCTGTCCACGGCCGACTGGAACGACACCAAGTTCCGCAACGAGCAGTTCGACCAGATGCTGATCGCGGCGCGCGCCGAGCTGGACGAGGCCAAGCGCACGCAGATGTATGCCGACATGGGCATGATAATCCACAACGAGGGCGGCTTGATCTGCCCGATGTTCAACGACTTCGTCGATGCCACCTCGGACAGGCTGGCCGGCTGGGTCGAGGGCGTGAACGGCTTTGCGCTGATGAACTCCTACGCGCCGCTGCGGATGTGGGTGAAGGCCTGATTCATGGGCCCTGTCGCACGACTTCTGGCCCAGCGAATTTCGCTGGGCCTGCTCTTGCTCTTCCTCGTTTCGATCCTGATCTTCCTGGGCACGATGGTGTTGCCCGGCGACGTGGCACAGCAGATCCTGGGCCAGTCCGCCACGCCCGAGGCGCTGGCCAACCTGCGCGCCGAACTGGGGGTCAACGACCCGCCGGTGGCGCGGTATTTCGAGTGGCTGGGCGGGCTGCTGACCGGGGATTTGGGCACCGCCCTCACCTCGGGCCAGAGCATCAACGAGGCGATCGGCCGGCGATTGTCCAACACGCTCTTCCTGGCCTTCTGGGCCGCGCTGATCACGGTGCCGCTGGCGATCTTCCTGGGCCTTCTGGCGGTGCGCTATCAGGAGCGCTGGCCCGACAAGCTGATCTCGGCCACGACGCTGACCACGATTTCCATGCCGGAATTCGTGCTGGGCTATATCCTCATGTTCTTCGTGGGCGTGCGGCTGGGCTGGCTCCCCCCCACCGCCGTGGGATTCCGCCCCGATGGCGACCTGCTGAGTCGGCTTGAATCCATCGCGCTGCCGGTGATGGTGCTGACACTGGTGGTGCTGGCGCACATGATGCGGATGACCCGGGCGGCGATCCTGAACGTGATGCAGTCGGCCTATATCGAGACCGCCGAGTTGAAGGGGCTGACCACCTTCACGGTGATCCGCCGCCATGCCTTCCCCAACGCGATCTCGCCGGTGATCAACGTGGTGATGCTGAACCTCGCCTACCTGGTGGTGGGGGTCGTGGTGGTCGAGATCGTGTTCAACTATCCCGGCATGGGGCAATACCTGGTCGATCACGTCACCAAGCGCGACGTGCCCGTGGTGCAAGCCTGCGGCATCATCTTCGCCGCGATCTATATCGGGCTGAACCTGACGGCGGACGTGGTGTCGATCCTGACCAATCCCAGACTGAGGCACCCCAAATGAAATCTGCAAATTGGAAATTTGAAGATTTCATTTCGTGCGGACAGAGCGGATTTCCGCAGGAAATCTGCGGAGTCCGGCACCCGGTGGCAAACCTGGCGGCGTCCCCGGACAAATTCATGTCAAACGACCAAGCGGTTGTGCGCAGCGAAAACGCGGGGAGGCACCCGGTTGCCAGTCCGGGCGCCCCTCGCCCCACCGGGAGGGCTGCACCATGCTGACCCGTATCCCGCTGGCCGCCCTGATCGGGCTGTTCTTCACCGCGCTCTTCTTCCTCCTGGCGATCTTCGCCCCGCTCATCGCGCCCTATGGCTATGACGAGGTGGTCTCGCCCGGCTTCTGGGAGCCGGCCAGCGCCGAGCACCTGTTCGGCACCGACAATATCGGACGCGACCTGCTCTCGCGCATGATCTACGGTCTGCGCACCACGATCTGGATCGCAACCCTGGCCACCATCCTCAGCTTTACCACCGGCGCGGTGCTGGGGTTCCTGGCGGCGGTGTTCGGCGGCTGGGTCGACCAGGCGCTGTCGCGCTTCGTGGACCTGGTGATGTCGATCCCCTCGCTGATCCTGGCGCTGGTGATCCTGTCGGTGACGCCGGTCACGGTGCTGGTGCTGATCCTGATCATGGGCTTCCTCGACAGCACGCGGGTCTACCGCCTGGCCCGCGCGGTGGCGGTGGACATCAACGTGATGGATTTCGTCGAGGCCGCCAAGCTGCGCGGCGAAGGCCGCATCTGGGTGATCTTCCGCGAGATCCTGCCCAACGCGCTCTCGCCTCTGGTGGCCGAGATGGGTCTGCGCTTCATCTTCATGGTGCTGTTCATCTCGACCCTGTCCTTCCTGGGCCTGGGCATCCAGCCGCCGACGGCCGACCTGGGCGGCATGGTGCGCGAAAACTCCGAGGGGCTGACATACGGCATCGGCGCGGCGCTCTACCCGGCCATCACCATCGCGCTGCTGGCGATCTCGGTGAACCTGGTGGCCGACTGGGTGCTCAGCCGGACCACATCGCTGAAAGGAGGCCGCGGATGAGCGAGGCAGACGCCCCCCTGGTCGAGGTCCGGGACCTGAAGATCGGCGCGACGGTCTATCCCCCGGGCGAGAAGCCGCACGAGATCGAGATCGTGCATGGCGTGGATTTCACGGTCGAGCGCGGCAAGGTGCTGGGCCTGATCGGCGAAAGCGGCGCGGGCAAGTCCACCATCGGGCTGGCCACGCTGGCCTACGGGCGCGGCGGGGTCGAGATCACCGGCGGCGAGGTGCGGGTGAACGGGCGCGACATCCTCAAGACTTCCTGGCGCGACGTGCGCGCGCTGCGCGGGGGCGAGGTGACCTATGTCAGCCAGTCGGCGGCGGCCTCGTTCAACCCGGCCAAGAAGATCATGGATCAGGTGGTCGAGGCGGCGGTCGAGCACAAGAAATTCTCGCGCAAGGAGGCCGAGGCGAGGGCCCGGGCGCTGTTCGAAAAACTGGGCCTGCCCGAGCCCGACACCATCGGCAACCGCTACCCGCACCAGGTCTCGGGCGGCCAGCTGCAGCGCTGCATGACGGCGCTCGCGCTCTGCCCCGAGCCGGATCTGGTGGTGTTCGACGAACCCACGACCGCGCTGGACGTGACCACGCAGATCGACGTCCTGATGGCCATCAAGGAAGCACTCCGCG
>DOIS01000394.1:3192-7808 GCA_003511785.1 Paracoccaceae bacterium | reverse complement strand
ATGTCCGCCCCGTCCCTCACCATCCGCCCGCTGGAGGCATCGGACCGGCCCGCCTGGGCCGAGATGTGGCGCGACTATCTGGCGTTCTACGAGACCGCCGTCGCGGAAGAGGTCTACCGGACGACCTTTGCCCGGCTGCCGGGGGGCGATCCGCGCGATTTCTCCTGCCTGATCGCGGAACGCGACGGGCGGGCCGTGGGGCTGGCGCATTACCTGTTCCACCGCCACGCCCGGAAGGTGGAAGATGTCTGCTACCTGCAAGATCTCTATGCCCGTCCCGAGACGCGGGGCACCGGCGTCGGCCGGGCCCTGATCGAGGCGCTTTACGCCAAGGCCGACGCCGCGGGGGCGCCGTCGGTCTATTGGCTCACGCAAGAGTTCAACGACATCGCGCGCAGGCTCTATGACCGTATCGGGACCTGCACGCCCTTCATCAAGTATGCCCGCCCATGATCCGACGCGCCCTCATCGCCTGTGCGGCGACCCTTGCCCTGGCCGCCTGCGACACCGTCCCGCTCGAGGACACGCCGACGCGGGCGCGCGCCAGCATCGCCGACAGCACCCTGCCGCCGATGAAGGCGTTCCCAGCCACGCGCCCCGCCCCGCCGGTCCGGTCGAACGCCAATATCGCCGCCGATTTCCTGGCGCTGCATTTCCAGTTGGAAAGCGGGCGCGCACTGGGCACCTTCACCCGGTTCGAGGGGCCGATCACGCTGCGCGTGGCGGGCAGCCCGCCGCCGGGCATGTCCGCCGACCTGCGCCGTCTTCTGGCACGGTTGCGCGCCGAGGCGGGAATCGACATCCGCCAGGTCTCCGGCAAGGCCGCCAACATCACCATCGAGGCGGTGAGCCGTGCGGAGATCCGTCGCGCCCTGCCCCAGGCGGCCTGTTTCGTCGTGCCCAATGTCTCGTCGCTGGCCGAGTTCCGCCGGGCCCGGCGGTCGCCGGCCACCAACTGGTCTCTGCTGGAGACGCGCGAACGGCTGGGCGTCTTCGTGCCCTATGACGCCAGCCCGCAGGAGCTGCGCGACTGTCTGCACGAGGAGTTGGCCCAGGCCATCGGCCCGCTCAACGACCTCTACCGCCTGCCGGATTCGGTGTTCAACGACGACAACGTGCACACGGTGCTGACCGGGTTCGACATGCTGATCCTGCGCGCGAGCTATGCGCCCGAACTGCGCAGCGGCATGACCCGGGCCGAGGTGGCTGCGCGGCTGCCCGCGATCCTGGCGCGGCTGAACCCGGCCGGGGCGCGCCTGCCCGCCGCCCCCTGGAGCGAGACCCCGCGCAGCTGGATCGACGACGTGCAGACCGCGCTCGGCCCCGGCACGCGGGCCGAGGCCCGCCGCGCTGCCGCCGCGAATGCCGCGCGCACCGCTCAGGCCATGGGCTGGCAGGATCACCGCCGCGCCTTCAGCCATTACATGCTGGGCCGGATGAGCCAGGGCCAGGACCCGGCGCTGGCGCAAAAGCACTACGCCAGCGCGCTGCACTTCCTTGGCCGCAGCCCGGGCACCGAGCTGCACCGTGCCTATGTCACCACCCAGACCGCGGCCTATGCCGTTGCCACCGGCCAGCCCGAGCTGGCGCTGGCCCGGATCGGCCCGGCCAAGCGCGCCGCCATGGCCGGCGAGAACGCCTCGCTGCTGGCCACGCTGATGCTGATCGAGGCCGAGGCGCTCGAGCTTCAGGGCCGCTCCGAGCAGGCACGCGCCGTCAGGGTGGACAGCCTGGGGTGGGCACGCTACGGATTCGGCTCGGACTGGGCGGTGCGGGCCAAGATGCGGGAGATCGCGGGCCTGAACCCCCTCAAACAGACGGGCGGGTGACAATGTTTGTGATTGCAGGCGCGGTGCTGGGCATCCTGATCGGGGTGCTCATCGCGAGGAAACGCGGCGGAAAACCGGCGGACATGGTGCAATACGGCGCGAGCCTGAGCATCGCGCTGGCGATCGTGGGCGTGTTCGTGACCGTGATCGTGCACCGGATGGCGGTCTAGGCCGATGTTCCTGCCCTTCTTCGACAACCTGCGCAAGCATGGCGTCCCTGTGAGCCTGCGCGAATACCTCACCTTTCTGGAGGGGATGAAGCGCGGGCTGGCCACCTACGATGTCGAGGCGTTCTACTACCTGGCGCGCTCCTCGATGGTGAAGGACGAGCGCAACATCGACAAGTTCGACCGTGCCTTCGCCGCGAGCTTCGAGGGGCTGGAGGCGATCAGCCTCGACCAGGTGCTTGAGGCGGTGAACATCCCCGCCGACTGGCTGGAGAAGATGGCCGAAAAGCACCTCTCGGAAGAGGAAAAGGCCGAGATCGAGGCCCTGGGCGGCTTCGACAAGCTGATGGAGACGCTGAAAGAGCGGCTCAAGGAGCAGGAGGGCCGCCACCAGGGCGGCAACAAGTGGATCGGCACTGCCGGGACCTCGCCCTTCGGCGCCTGTGGCTACAACCCCGAGGGCGTCCGCATCGGCCAGAAGGAGAGCCGCCACCGCCGCGCGGTGAAGGTCTGGGACAAGCGCGAGTTCCGCAATTTCGACGACAGCGTCGAGCTGGGCACGCGCAACATCAAGGTGGCGCTGAAACGGCTGCGCCGCTGGGCACGCGAGGGCGCGCATGACGAGCTGGACCTCGACGGCACGATCCGGGCCACGGCCGAGCATGGATACCTGGACGTCAAGACCCGGCCCGAGCGGCACAATGCCGTGAAGGTGCTGCTGTTTCTCGACGTGGGCGGGTCGATGGACCCGCATATCAAGATCGTGGAAGAGCTGTTCTCGGCCGCGCGGGCCGAGTTCAAGCACCTCGAATATTACTATTTCCACAACTGCCTGTATGAGGGCGTCTGGCGCGACAACCGCCGCCGCTGGGATGCGCAGACGCCGACGCACGAGGTGCTGCGCACCTATGGGCCGGATTACAAGTGCATCTTCGTGGGCGACGCCTCGATGAGCCCCTACGAGATCGCCTATCCCGGCGGCGCCAACGAGCACTGGAACGAGGAGGCCGGCCAGACCTGGTTGCAGCGTGCGCGCGCCCAGTGGCCGGATCACCTCTGGATCAACCCGGTGCCCGAGAAATACTGGGACTACACCCATTCCATCGGCATGATCCGCGAGATCTTCGAGGACCGCATGGTGCCGATGACGCTGGCGGGGCTGGAAGAGGGGATGCGCGACTTGACGCGCTGAAGCAGAGTTTCGGGGAAACTCTGCGGCCAAATCCTCTGCGAGGATTTGTGCCCGTTCCCGGAACTCATCCGCCGCCGGACTTGCGACGCACCGGGGCCAGCAAGTCGGGGTCGGGGGCGCGGTCGCCAGTCATCACGCTGACATCGCCGGTGGTCTCCAGCACGACCGCCTGCACCTGGTCGAACCCGGTGACATTGTTCTCGCGCAGCTTGGCCAGCAGGTCAGCCCGCGTCATGCGCGCCGCGCGCAGGTTGTCCTCGAGGATGCGCGGACCCTCCATCAGCAGAAGCGGCGCATTGTCCACCGTCTCCTGGACCGTCCTCCAGCGCCGCCGCGCCCGCCCGATCAGCACCTGGATGCCGAACAGGCCCGCGACCCCGGCGATGCCCACCGCCGGGCCCAACCCTTCGTTGATGACCACCGCGGCGATCAGCGAGCCGGTGGCCACGGTGATCGGGAAGTCGAAGCCCGACATCTTGGAAAACGACCGCAGCCCCGCCAGCCGCATCGCCACGATCGCGGCGGCGATCATTGCGCTCGCGTCGAAGAGCGGCGTGGCGACGGTCTCCCACATGGCGGCGGTTCCCTGGTTGCGCGGGTCACGGGCTCGCAGTTTGAACGCGCGCGCGCCCGTCCGGTTCCGCATCCGCGCTTGCCGGCCGCCCTGCCCGGCCCCATATTCGGCACATGCTCAAATTCACCCCGATATTGCTCGCGCTGATCTATGGCTATACCATGTATCGCTTCTCGGTGTGGCGCACGCACCGGGAGCTGGACGCGAAATCCACCGAGCTGGCCGATGCCGGGCTCAAGCGCCTGACCGACCGCATGGCCGAGGCGCTCGGGGTCGCGCGCATCCCGGTCTATATCTACAAGATCGACCCGGTGAACGGGCTGGCCGCGCCGGACGGGCGGATCTTCATCACCCGCGGCTTCTATCGCAAATATCGCAACGGCGAGGTCAGCGCCGAGGAACTGTCGAGCGTGATCGCGCATGAGCTGGGCCACGTGGCCTTGGGCCATTCGCGGCGGCGGATGATCGACTTCTCCGGACAGAACGCCCTGCGCACGGCGCTGATGATGATCCTGGGGCGGTTCATCCCCTTCGTGGGCGCCTGGATCGCCAACATGCTGGCCACCATGCTGATGGCCGGGCTGTCGCGCTCGGACGAGTTCGAGGCGGATGAATACGCCGCGGCGCTGCTGACCAAGGCGGGGATCGGCGTCGGCCCGCAGATCGGGATGTTCCACAAGCTCGACAAGCTGACCGAGAGCCGCGCGGGCGTGATGCCGGCCTGGCTGATGAGCCACCCGAAGACCGAGGCGCGGATCGAGGCGCTGAAGAAGCTGGAGGCGCGCTGGCAGGCCGAGAGGTGAGGCGTGGCCCCGGCATCCGGGATCGCGGGACCGGCGGGAGCGAGGGGGCTG
>DOIS01000394.1:0-2853 GCA_003511785.1 Paracoccaceae bacterium | reverse complement strand
CTGCCCCCTCGCGCTCCCCCGAGAGGTATTTGCAAAGAGAAGAATGCAAGAGAGGCGGCGCGGGATGGCCGACGCAGGCGCGCAGGGGCGGATGTGTCGCCTCTGGGCGCGTTGCGGCAGGGTTTTCGGGTCGCGTTTCGGCGGGGTGCTCGAGGTCGGGTTCAGGCGGCGAGCGCCTTGGCCAGGCGTGGCAGGCGGGCCTTCTTCAGGAGCGGACGGAGGGTCCAGGTCTCGCCGGAGAGGCGGTTGGCCTCGGCCAGCACCTCGGCGGCAAGGCGGGCGATGCCGTCGGGGTCGCGCTGGCGGATGTCCGTCAGCAGGCTGTCGGGGTCGGTGCGGGAAAGCCCCTCCTCGGCCAGAATGCCGCGCGGGAAGTCCTTGCGATTCAGCGTCACGATCACGTCGGCCGAGCCCGCCACGGCCACCGCCAGCACGTGCAGGTCGGCCGGGTCGGGCAGCCGGAGCCGCGCCTCGATCCCCGGCGCGGGGGGCAGTTCGGCGGCGGGCCAGGCGGCGCGGGTGAGCGCGCCCTCGGCCCGGGCCCGCGCCTCGCCCTCGGCGCCCAGCTTGCGTGCGGCGATGGCCCATTCCTCGAGCAGCCGGGCCGACCACAGCGGCGTGACATGACCCAGCCGGGCCGCGCCCAGCAGCATGGCGCGCATCACCGTGGGATAGAGCACGCAGGCGTCCAGCACCGCCCTCACAGCCGGTAAACCAGTGCCTTGAGATAGCCGCTTTCGGCCAGTTGCGGCAGTTGTGGATGGTCCGGCCCGGCAAACCCCGTGTGCAGCAGTTGCGCGGACCGCCCGGCCCGCCCGATGCCGCGGGAGCAGGCGGTGCGGAACCGCGCGAGATCGGCCGCGTGCGAGCAGGAGCAGAGCACCAGCGCGCCGCCCTCGGCCACCAGCGGGGCGGCCAGGCGCGCGACACGTTCATAGGCGCGCAGCCCGGCCTCGAGCGCGGGTTTGGCGGGGGCGAAGGCGGGCGGGTCGCAGATCACCAGGTCGAACTGCGCGCCTTCCGTGCCCAGTGCCGCCAGCACGTCGAAGGCGTCGCCCTGGCGTGTCTCGAAGCGGTCGGCCATACCCGCCGCCTCGCCGCCCGCGCGGGCCAACTCCAGCGCCGGGGCCGAGCCATCCACCGCCAGCGCCGAACGCGCTCCGCCCGCAAGTGCTGCCAGCGCGAAGCCGCCCACATGGGAGAACACGTCGAGCACCCGCGCCCCGCGTGCCAACCGGGCGGCGAAGGCGTGGTTTTCGCGCTGGTCGTAGAACAGCCCCGTCTTCTGCCCACTGGCCAGGTCGGCCATGTAGGTGGCCCCGTTCATCGGCACCGGCACCGGCGCCTCGGGCGCGCGCCCGTGCAGCACCGCGTTCGTGTCGTCCAGCCCCTCGAGCGCGCGGGTCCGGCCCTGGGCGTTCTTGAGGATGCAGGCCGCACCCGTCACGCGGGCCAGCGCCCGGGTCAGCGCCTCCAGATGCGCCTCGGCCCAGGCGGCGTTGGGCTGCACCACCAGTGTCTCGCCGAACCGGTCGATCACCACGCCGGGCAGACCGTCCGCCTCGGCATGGACCAGGCGATAATAGGGGGCGTCGTAGAGCCGCGCGCGCAGGTCCAGCGCGCGGGTTAGCCGTGCGGCGAACCAGTCGGCATCGACCTGCGCGCCCGGATCGCGGTCCAGCATCCGCGCCATGATCTTCGAGGCCGGGTTGACCGCCACCAGACCGAGCGGCGCGCGCGCATCGTCCTCGAGCACCGCCAGCGTGCCGGGCGGCAGCGACCGGGTGCGCCGGTCGGTGACGATCTCATTGGCGAAGACCCAAGGGCCGCCGTGCCGGATGGCGCGGGCGTTGGCCTTGGGTTTCAGGCGGATGCGGGGTCGGTCGAAAAGATCAGAGGGCGCCGTCATGGCGCCCTCTTAGCCGCTCGCGCGGGGCGGGGGAAGGCTCAGATCCTGTTGAGCCGCTGGATCAGGCCCAGCTCGGCGTTGCGGTGGCCCTCGGCCGTGGTCATCTCCTGGACGATCACATCCGCGAGGTGGTCGGTGATGCGCACCCTCATGGTCTGCCCGGCCTGGTCGGCCTGGATCGCGCGGCGCCCGCCCAGGGCCTGGAGATCGGCGCTGACCAGCCGGGGCTGCGTCAGGTAGGCGCCGGTCTCGGGGTCCTTCAGCGCCCACTTGAATTCGATGGCGTGCACGCCGCCGGTGAAATAGCGCGCCTTCTCGGTCAGCGAGTGGAAGCGGACCACCTCGACCACCAGATCGGCCTGGATCGGGCCGGAGAGCCGCTTGACCCCCTCGGCCATGGCGGCCTCGAAGATGGCCTGCACCTGCGCGTGGCGGTCGCCCATCGGGTCACCGCGCCAGACGATGTCGCCCGAGGGGAGAAAACGGTTGGCCTCGGAGACCTCGAGGCTGCGCGGGACGTGGACGCGGATGCCCTGGACCGGCGAGCCGGAGGTCGGCGCAGCGGCGGCGGCGGCCGGCAGGGCGGGCGCGTCGAAATCCGCCGTGCCACGGCTGACCGTCTCGACCGGGGCGGGAGCGAGCGGTACCGGGGCATAGCCTTCGGGGGCCTGCACCAGGCCGGTGGGCAGTTCCTCGAACGGGGCGTTGCGGGTGGGCATGTCCACCGAGGCGCAGGCCGAGAGGCCAATGCCGAGGCCGGTGAGAAGGATCAGGCGGGTGAATTTCATTGTCTCTCTTCTTGGGTGGGTCTCTGGGCGGACCCTTGGCTTACTGCTCAAAAGGAGTTTCCCCGCGAATTGGGGCCAATTTGGGACAATTCGGGCGCATCTTCGGGGTTTGCACCCAGGACGGGCGCGCTGCGGGGGGCGCTGCCCCCGTCCCTT
>DOIS01000214.1 GCA_003511785.1 Paracoccaceae bacterium | reverse complement strand
GCATCGCCACCGCGTCATGGATGAATTGCAACGCCAGGGCCAGTTGCAGCACACCCAGTCTCTGGCGGCGGCGACCTGATTGGGACTGAAAAAAACACCTGCCGGCAGCGATCGAGCCGCGCCGCCCGGTTCTCGTAATTCGCGCGCGCAATGCGCAGCGCCCCGAGTTCCGCCGGCTTGCCCGCGAAGGGATCCCCGATCAGGGTCAGGGCCGACACCTGCGCCGCGATGGTTTCCAGGTTCTTCCGCGCCACCACCAGCAGCAACTGGCTCCAGGCATCCTTCAGCTGAGCGATTTCCAGGTCGAGCAGCGAAATCGCCTCGCGGTCATAGAGTTCCAGGTTGCGCTCCAGGAGCGCGCGGTCGCGCTTCAGTTGCGCTTGCACGGTCTCCAGTTGGATCGCGGACAACATGCTCTGGTAGCCTACCGACCGGCCCTGGTCGGCGAACATCATCATGAACACCTGGCTGTCGGTCACCCGCGTCCCGGCGCCCTCCTCTGCCGACACCGAGGCCCCGGCCAGCGCCGCCAGCGCGACACAGGCGGCACGCAACACCCACGCCATGGCTCAGCTTCCGAACAGGCGCACGACCCCGCCGCCGCCATGCACGTTGATGGTCTGCCCGCTGACCCAGCCGGCGGCGGGCGAGCACAGGAACAGCATCGCGTTGGCAATGTCCTGCGGACGGCCCGGGCGCCCGGTGAGGTTGTCGGGATGGGCGAGCTTTTGCGCATATGCGCCAGCGACACCATCATCTGGTTCAGCGCCGCCTTGGCGGTGGCATAGGGCAGGATGTCATAGGCCGGCACGGCGGAGGAGAACGACCCCGAATTGGTGATCGACCCGTTCTCGGCCTTCTCCAGGTAGGGCAGGGCGCGCTGCGGCCTCGCCATCGATCGAGACTAGGCAATAGGCCCCGGTCGCATCGCGCGCGATCCAGCCACGGTCGGCCAGCATGGCCAGCTTTCGCCGCACGGTTTGCCGCGGGATGCCGGTGATGTCGGCAATCCGCGATGCATTGGGGCTTCCGACCGCCGCCTCGGGGCTCTGCGCTCCTGCATCCTGCCCGGCAGCGGCGCGCACCGCGTGCAGCCGCGCCTGCCCCAGAACGGCAAGCACCAGCATCGCCTGGCAGTCACCCTTGAACGCCCGCCCGACATCGACAAAATGGTCGATCAGGAACTCGACGAAAACGTATTGGTAATCGAGATGGCCCGCCTCGAAGGCCGCCGCAACCGCGTCGGCCCGCTGCGATCTGCGGCGTGGCACCGGGCGCGTGTTCTCCAGATCCGGCAAGAGGCGTCTCCAACGGGATCGTGGGCGTTGGGGGTCCAGTCTAACACCCGCCCCCTTGGCTGCACAGACCCTGCGCGCGGCGCGGCGCAGGCAAACCTGGGTTGGCCTGTCTGCCGATCACCGGACCGCCGTTTGGGCCCGCCCCGTCACGCCTACGGCTCAACCGCCTCGAAGGCGATGCCCCAGGTGGTCGCGCCCTCGTCCTCGGCGAATTGCAGCGCCTTCAACTCGCTTCCGCCGCCCTTGAACAGCGTGCGCACCACCTCTTCGCTCAGATGGTTGGACAGCACCCAGTGCCAGCTGCGCCCGGAGATCCCGGTCATGGTTTCCAGCTTGGGCGCCAGGATGTTGGCCATGAACTGCCCCGCCTGCATCGCCCCCATCTGCACCAGCGCCTTGCCATGCTCGGCGTCGATATGGAAGGGGTCGAGCGGCGCCCCGCCCTCGGGCGAGCGGGTCAGCGTGATGTCGATGCCCGGCAGCGGGCTCTCCTTGGGCTTCGATGTACCGAACGCCGCCGCCGGTCCCCCTGCCAACATGGCCAGCAATCCCGCGCCCACTGCGCGCCTGTCGATGCGCATATGTCATCCCTTCCGTTCCGCGTGTTCGGGCAGACTAGGCCGCCTGGCCCGGCCGCCACATTGACCCATGTCATGGGCAGGGAAAAAGGCGGCGCCCGGTCTCCCGGACGCCGCCCCTGTCGCGGGTTCGCCGCGCTATTGCGTCACGATCTCCGGCCCCATGAAGGTATTGGGCAGGAAGGTCGAGATCGCCGGGATGTAGGTCACCATGATGAGGAACACGAAGAGCACCGCCAGGAAGGGCAGCGCGGCCCGCACCACGCCCATCATCGGCATTCCGGCCACGCCCGAGGTGACGAACAGGTTCAGGCCCACGGGCGGCGTGATCATCCCGATCTCCATGTTCACCACCATGATGATGCCGAGGTGAATCGGGTCGATGCCCAGCTCGATGGCGATGGGAAAGACCAGCGGCGCCACGATCACCAAGAGCCCCGAGGGTTCCATGAATTGCCCGCCGATCAGCAGGACCACGTTGACCACGATCAGGAACATCACCGGCCCGAACCCGGCCGAGAGCATCGCGTAGGCGATATGCTGCGGCACCTGCTCGTCGGTGAGCACGTGTTTCAGGATCAACGCGTTGGCGATCACGAACAGAAGCGTGACCGTCAGCTTGCCCGCCTCGAACAGCGTGTGCTTGGTGTCGCGGTGGAACAGCGCGGTCAGCAGTGCCTGCGGCTTGCGCATCAGGCTGGTGCCGCCGTTTTCGGCCAGCGGCCCCATGTCCTTGTAGATGAAACAGGCGATCAGGAAGGAATAGACCGCCGCCACGGCCGCCGCCTCGGTCGGCGTGAAGATGCCGCCATAGATGCCGCCCAGGATGATGACGATCAGGAACAGGCCCCAGCCCGCCTCGCGGCCCGAGCGGAAGATCTCGCCCCAGCCCTGCCAGTCCCCTTTGGGCATGTTGCGCAGGCGCGCCATGACATAGATCGCGGTCATCAGCATCAGCCCCGCCATCAGGCCAGGGATGACACCGGCCAGGAACATCCGCCCTACCGAGACCTCGACCGCGGCGGCATAGACCACCATCACGATCGACGGCGGAATGAGGATACCCAGCGTGCCCGCGTTGGCGATGACGCCCGCGGCGAAGTCGCGGGTATAGCCCACCTGGCGCATCCCCGCGATCACGATCGAGCCGATCGCCACCACCGTGGCCGGCGAGGAGCCCGAGAGCGCCGCGAAGAGCATGCAGGCGAAGACCCCGGCAATCGCCAGCCCACCATGCAGGTGCCCCACGCAGGCGATGGAGAAGCGGATGATCCGCCGCGCCACCCCGCCCGTGGTCATGAAGCTCGACGCCAGGATGAAGAAAGGGATCGCCAGCAGGGTGAAATGGCCCTCGAACGCCTCGAAGAGCGTGCCCGCGACCGAGGCCAGCGAACTGTCGGAATAGATCAGCAGGAAGATGGTCGAGGACAGGCCCAGCGACACCGCGATGGGCACGCCGATGAGCAAGAGCCCGATCACCATCGAGAAGAGGAAAACCACCTCCATCAGTCGTTCTCCTCATGCTTGGCGCGCATCTCGTCGAGGTCGTCCTCGACCTCGTGGCTGGCCACCATCCGGTCGGTCTCGCCGCGCAGGATCTGCCCCGCCACCTGGGCGAAGCGGAAGGTCAAGAGCAGCATCGAGACCGGCAGCACCAGGTAGGGCACCACCTTCGGCAGCTTCTCGTATTCCTCGTCATAGTTGATCAGCGGCTCGAGCCAGGCGAGAAAGCCCACCATCGGCACGTCCTGCACCTCGTAGAAGCTCTGCGAGCGCGCGGTTGTGTCGAAACCCGTAGGGAACCACCGCCCCGAGGTGGGCGGCAGGTCGGCGAACACCGCCCAGTAGTCATAGGCCCCTTTCAGCATCAGCAGCGAAAAGATCAGGCAAAGCGCCACCGAGATCAGCGCCAGCACCCGGCGCGGGCCGGGGCGCAGCATGTTCAGGATCGCGTCCACGCCCAGATGCGCGTGTTTCTTCACCGCGTAGGAGGCGCCCAGCAGCACCAGCCAGGCGAACATGAACACGGTCAGCTCCAACGCCCAGAGAATGTTCGAATTGAACACGAACCGCGCGATGACATTGGCGAATGTCACTACGGTCATCAGACCCAGGAGAAGCGCGATCACGCTCTCCTCGATCTGGTCGATCACACCGGATGCCCCGGTCCTCGCCCCCGACATGGTTTGTCCCCGTCTTTTTGATGAGTAGGATGAAAACCGGCGGACCCGTCACCGGGTCCGCCGGGACGCGGGCCGTCCCCCAACAGCCGGCCCGCATCACGCGCGGCTTACATGCCGGCGTTGATCGCCTGGGCCGCGTCGATCTTGTCCTGGCCCACATCGTCCGAGAACTGCTCCCAGACCGGCTTCATCGCTTCGACCCAAGCCTGGCGCTGCTCGGGCGTCAGCTCGCGCACCACGCCGCCGGCGTCGATGATCGCCTGCTTGGCCTCCTGGTTCACCCTGGCGGACTCGGAGTTGCGGGTCTGGGTGACCTCTTCCAGGATGGTCAGAAACTGCTCGCGCACGTCGGCGTCCAGGCTGTCCAGCCAGTCCACGCCGGTCACGACCAGATAGTCGAGCACGCCGTGGTTGGTCTCGGTGATGCCGTCCTGCACCTCGAAGAACTTCTTGCCATAGATGTTCGACCAGGTGTTCTCCTGCCCGTCCACGACGCCCTGCTGGAGCGCGCCATAGACCTCGGAGAAGGCCATCTTCTGCGGGCTGCCGCCGATGGCCTCCATCTGCGCCACCAGCACGTCGCTGGACTGCACGCGGAACTTCAGCCCCTCGGCGTCCGAGGGCGCGATCAGCGGCACGTTGGCCGACATCTGCTTCATGCCGTTATGCCAGAAGGCCAGGCCCTGCAGGCCCCGGCGCTGCATCGAGTCCATCATCTCGCGGCCGTCCTCGCTGGCCTGGAACGCGTCCACCGCCTCGATGCTCTTGAACATGAAGGGCAGGTCGAACAGGCGGAACTGCTTGGTGAACTTCTCGAATTTCGACAGCGAGGGCGCGGCCAGCTGCACGTCGCCCTGGAGCATCGCCTCGAGCACCTTGTTGTCGTTGTAGAGGGTCGAGTTGGGATAGACCTCCATGCACATGGTGCCGTTCATCTCGTCGTTCACGCGCTTTTCCAGCAGCGAGGCGGCGATGCCCTTGGGGTGCTTGTCGGTGTTGGTGACATGAGCGAACTTGACGACGATCTCGCCGTCGTCGCAAGCGGCAAAGCCGGCGCTGGCGGTCACGGACAGGGCCAGGGCGGTTGCGGCGGTGGTCAAGAGTTTCATGGGGTCTCCTCCGGGTCAGTCAATCTCTCCACACCGGGATTCGGTGCGTCGGGAGCCAGTGAAGCGATTCGGCCCGCGCTGCTCAACAATCTCGTGACAGCCGGCGGTGCGCCCGTTTTTACGCCGTTTGTCCAAGCCCTTGCTGAAAACATGGGCCGATTCGCGCGCCGCCGTCCCGCACCGCTGTGCGAAATCCCGCACAGCGATTTCCCGGATTTGTGCGGAAAACCACACAGATTCCTCCACGTCGCCATACCGCTGACGCGGGGCCGGTCTGCGCCTGGTGCATCCCCAGGCGCCCCCGCCCTGCTTCTTTCTGGTTCTGAAATACCCATGCCGACAGGCAGAGGGCCGCAGGCCCTTCCCCGCGCACCGGCGCCGCCTGCGGTTCGGTCAGCGATAGATTCAGCGCCGGAAATCCTCCGGCTTGATCCCGTGCCGGGCCAGCTTGTCATAGAAGGTCTTGCGCGGCAGTTTCAGCACCTCGGCCGCGCGCCCCGCCCGGCCGTTCTGGCGCGCCAACGCCGCGATCAGGAGCGAGCGTTCCACCCGTGCCATCTGCTCGGCCAGCCCCAACTCAGCCGCCTCGGTCACCTCGCCCGGCATGCCCAGCACGAAGCGCATCGCCGCCGACATCAGCGAGCGGGTGTTGCCCGGCCAGTCCTGCGCCATCAGCGCCGCGGTGTGCTCGTCGGTGATCAAGGGCGCCGGCAGGCCGGCCTGCTCGGCCGCCTGGGCGGCATAGAGGCGGAACAGAACGGGGATGTCCTCGGGGCGTTCGGACAGAGCCGGGATGCGCACCGTGGCGACTTGCAGGCGATAGAACAGGTCGGCATTCATCGCGGCCTCGTCCAGGGCCGCGGTGCTGCCCGCCATCAGCCGCAGGTTGGCGCCCGCCTCCAGTTCGGCCACCAGGGCGATCTGGGTGTCGGCGGGCAACGCCCCCACCTCGTCGAGAAACAGCCCGCCGCCCTCGGCCGCCGCCATCGCCGCGGCGAGGCCCGCGCGGCCGAGCCCGCTGGCCGCGCGTTTCTCGAACGGCCCCTGCGCTCGGGCCGAGGAGAGGTGAATCACCTCGGCCACTTTCGAGATGCCGCTGCCCTTAGGTCCCCAGACCAGCACGTCGGTCTCGGCCCGGCCCAGGGCGCGCACCCGGGCGCGCAGGCCCTCGGCCTGGTCGGACGTGCCGAAGATCAGCCGCGCCGCCGG
>DOIS01000324.1 GCA_003511785.1 Paracoccaceae bacterium | reverse complement strand
GTGCCGCCATCGCGCTGCGGGATGTTGTTGGTAAAAGGCAGCACCGTCTCGTGATAGCTGTCGTTCCACCACATGGCGATCTCGACGCCGATCTCGTCGCGTTCGCCGGTGATGAAAATCGGCTCCTGCATGGTCGGCGTCTTGTGCCGGTCGAGATACTTGACGAATTCCTTGACCCCGCCCTCATAGAACAGGTCGGCCTCCAGCGCCTCTTCGGGGCGCTCGTCGCGCAGGAGGATGCGCACGCCCGAGTTCAGGAAGGCCAGTTCACGCAGGCGCTTCTCCAGCGTCTCGAAGGAGTAGTTAAGGTTCGAGAAAGTATCGGTCGAGGCGAGGAACCGCACCTCGGTCCCTGTGCGCCCCTCGGCATCGCCCACCACGCTGAGATGTTCGGCGGTCTCACCGCGCTCGAAGCGGGCGACATGCTCCTTGCCCTCACGCCAGATGCGCAGCTCCAGCCAGTCCGACAGCGCGTTGACCACCGACACGCCGACCCCGTGCAACCCGCCCGAGACCTTGTAGGAGTTGCTGTCGAATTTGCCGCCGGCGTGCAGCTGGGTCATGATGACCTCTGCGGCCGAAACGCCCTCCTCCTCGTGGATGCCCACGGGAATGCCGCGGCCGTTATCGCTGACCGAGACGCTGGAATCGCGGTGGATCGTGACCGTCACCCGGTCGGCGTGACCGGCCAGCGCCTCGTCGATGCCGTTGTCTACGACCTCGTAGACCATGTGATGCAGGCCCGAGCCGTCATCGGTGTCGCCGATATACATGCCCGGTCTTTTGCGGACCGCCTCCAAGCCCTTGAGAACCTTGATGGATTCAGCGCCGTAGGCGTCCGGCGTCTGTGCGGTTTCGGACATCCGAAAAATCCCTTTTCATTTTTGCATCTTATACGACCCGTGGGGGGCAATGTCACGGCCCCGCCCCATATTTTGTGGGCTTTCGCGGGTCTCTCGGCAGGGCGCCGCCGGCTGCGGTCAGAGGGCGGAGACCGAGGAAACCCCGCCTGTTTCGGTGACCTCGAGACGCTGCGCTCGATCGCCCAGTTCCGCGAACAGTTCGGGCCCCGTGCCGGTCATCCAGGCCTGTACCCCGAGCATGCAGATCTCGTCATAGAGCGCCGCCCGGCGCCCCGCGTCGAGATGCGCCGCCACCTCGTCCAGCAGCAGGATCGGCGGCGCCCCGATCTGCCCCGCCAGCGCCCGCGCGTTGGCCAGGATCAGCGACACCAGGAGCGCCTTCTGCTCGCCCGTGGAACAGTCCCGCGCGGGCACGCCCTTGGCGGCATAGACCCCGTGCAGGTCGGTGCGGTGCGGGCCGACCAGCGCGCGCCCGGCGGCCATGTCGCGAAACCGGCTCTCGGCCAGCGCGGCGCGCAGGTCTCCCTCGGTCGCGGGCATGGCGCCCTCGTTCTGGACCAGTTCCAGCTCGGCCACCGGAAAGGCGGTCTCGGCCTGCGCCTGTGCTTTGGTCAGAAAGTCCAGCGCCTGCGTGCGCGCCTGGTTCAGCCGATGCCCGGCGGCAGCCATCTGCGCCTCGAGCGCGCCATACCAGCCGGCATCGCGCACCTCGTCCTTGAGCAGGCGGTTGCGCTCGCGCATGGCCTTTTCATAGTCCAGCGCGGCGCCGGCATGGTCGGGAAAGAAGCTGAGCGTCATCCGGTCCAGAAAGCGCCGCCGCCCCTCGGCCGCCTCGATCCAGAGCCGGTCCATCGACGGGATCAGCCATAGCACCCGCGCGATACGGCCCAGCGCGACCTGCGACGCCGCCTTGCCATCGATGCGCACCTGACGCGCGGCACCGCCCTCGGACCAGGTTTCGACCTCGTGGAGGCGGCCCTGGCTTTCGAGCTGCGCGGCGATCTTCCAGCCCAGCGCCTCGGGGCGCCGGGTCATCTCCTCGACGCTGGCCCGGCGCAGCCCCCGTCCGGGCGAGATCAGCGACACCGCCTCGAGGATGTTGGTCTTGCCCGCGCCGTTCGGGCCGAAAATGGCGACCGGGCGGGCGTCCACGTTCACGTGCGCACGGCGGTGCGAGCGGAAGTGGGACAGGGAGAGATCGGTCAGAGCCAAGGGCGTCACGGCTCACCTCACGCGAAAACTCTTTGAAGAGTTTTCTCAAATTTCTTCGAAGAAATTTGGCACCTCACACCCGCATCGGCATGACCACGTAGACCGCGCTCTGGTCATTTCCTTCGCGCATCAGCGTAGGATCACCGGACGAGTTGAACAGGAACACCGCGTTTTCGCGGTCCACCTGGCTGGCGATCTCCAGCAGGTACTTGGCGTTGAACCCGATCTCCAGCCGGTCGTCACCATAGGCCACGGCCAGCTCTTCCTCGGCAGCCCCGCTGTCGGGCGCGTTGACCGAGAGGATCAGCCGGTCCTCGTCCAGTTGCAACTTGACCGCGCGCGAGCGTTCCGACGAGACCGTCGCCACCCGGTCCACGGCCTGCGCGAATTCGGAGGCGTCGACCTCGAGCTTGCGGGTGTTGTTCTGCGGGATCACCCGGGTGTAGTCGGGGAAGGTGCCATCGATCACCTTGGAGGTCAGGGTGATGTCCGGCGTGGCAAAGCGCACCTTGGTCTCGCTCACCGACACGGCGATCTCGGCCTCGTCGTCGTCGAGCAGCTTGCGCAGCTCGCCCACCGTCTTGCGCGGCACGATCACGCCCGGCATGTCAGCCGCCCCCGAGGGCAGATCCGCGTCGATCCGCGCCAGACGGTGACCGTCGGTCGCCACGCAGCGCAGCACCTGCCCGCCATCGGCATCGGCCACATGCATGTAGACGCCGTTCAGGTAATAGCGCGTCTCTTCCGTGGAAATGGCGAATTTCGACTTATCGAAGAGGCGCCGCAGCACCCCGGCCGGGGCCTTGAAACTGGACTGGTACTCCGAGGATGCCATGACCGGGAAATCCTCCTTGGGCAGCGTCGCCAACGAGAAGTTCGAGCGCCCCGCCTCGACCGTCAGTCGGCCCGCAGCGCTGTCGGCGGTCAGGCTGACCAGCGCCCCGTCGGGCAGTTTGCGCACGATTTCGTGCAGCGTGGTGGCCGACACGGTCGTGGCTCCGGCCCGCTCGACCTGGGCGGGCGCGCGGTCCACCACCTCGATATCCAGGTCGGTGGCGCGGAAGTGGACGTGCTCACCCTCGGCTTCGATCAAAACGTTGGCCAGGATCGGGATCGTGTTGCGCCGCTCGACCACCGATTGCGCCTGGGACACGGCCTTGAGCAGCGCGCCACGTTCGATGCTGATCTTCATGTCCCTCATTCCTCTTCATGGGCCGGGAAGGGCAAACTAGCGGTTTGTCCCCGTGGCACAAGGATTTTGTTGGAGTTGTCGGCCGTATTGCCCGAAGGGTCAAGGGGGGGGCGGGACAGCCGCGCGGGCAGTGTGGCAGCGCGTCCGTTGCATCGCCGAATCCGCTCACGTATAGCGGATGAAATCGCTTTCATGACCTGTGGATACGCCCATGGCCGAGAAACCCATCCTGATCCTGACGCTTCGCCGCACCGGGGGCACGTCTCTCGCCCAGTTCTTGGCCAATCTTCCCGGCAGCGGCCCGTTCAAGCATGAGCCGTTCAACGTGGACCGGCCGTTCGGCCAGGTGCATTCCGCCTTCCGCGAGACGCAGGACCGCACGGCGCTGGATCGCGACATCGCCGAGGTGATGCGCGACCATCCGAACGTGAAGCACTGCATCGACAACACCCCTTACCGGCTGTCCACCGGGCTCATAGATTTCGCGCGGGACGCGGGCTATCGCTTCCTCGTGCTCACGCGCCGGGACAACGCTCGGCGCTTGCTGTCGCTGGCGGTCGCCCAATCGACCGGGGCCTGGGGGTCGCGGCAGGCGGCCAAGGTCTATCCCGCCATCCGCTCGGGCGAGATCAAGCCCGCGCCGATCGACATTCCGGGACTGGCCCGCATCATGCGCAACGACTTCCACAACCTGGGCGTCGTGATGACCCATCTGCGCAACAATCGCATTTCCCATGAATGGATCGTGTTCGAGGATTTCTACGGTGGCGAGGCGCCTGTGGAGGTGCAGGCGCGCGAACTTGCCGGGCGTTTCGGTTTCGACATCGGCCCGGATCACCCGCTGCTCGACACGTTCGGCAAGTCGGGCGGACAGGGCACCGAAACGATCACCGGGTTCATCCCCAACATCGACGAGGCGCGGGCCGCCCTGGCCGAGATGCACAGCTGATCTGCCGCGCACGCGGCCGGGGCAGACGCCTCAGGCCTCGAGCGCGCGGCGCAGCATCTCCACATCCTCGGCGATCTGGCCGTCCGTGGACTTCAGCTCTTCGATCCGGCGCACGCCGTGCATCACCGTGGTGTGGTCGCGCCCGCCGAACCGGCGCCCGATCTCGGGCAGCGAGCGACTGGTCAACTGCTTGCACAGATACATCGCCACCTGGCGCGGCCGGGCGAAGTTGCGCACGCGCTTGGGGCCGATGATGTCGCTCAGGCGAATGTTGTAATAGTCGGAAACCTGGCGCTGGATCTCCTCGATGGTGATCTTGCGCTCCGAAGCGCGCAGCACATCGGCCAGGCAATCCTGGGTCAGTTCCATGTCGACGGGACGGCCCACCAGAGAGGCGAAGGCAAAAAGCCGCGTCAACGCCCCCTCCAGCACACGCACATTAGTCGAGATTCGCTGCGCCAGGAATTCCAGCACACCGTCCGCGATCTCGAGGTCGGGAAAGGTGACGCGTTGCTGCTCGAGCTTGCTTTGCAGGATGCCCAGGCGCAACTCGTAATCGGTGGGGTGCAGATCGACCACCAGGCCGCATTGCAGGCGCGACTTTACCCGGTCCTCCAGATCCTTGATCTCGCCCGGCGCGCGGTCGGCCGAGATGATGATCTGTTTGTTTTGATCCACCAGCGCATTGAAGGTGTGAAAAAATTCTTCTTGGGTGCTGTCTTTGCCGGCAATGAATTGAACATCATCCACCATCAGCACATCAACAGATCTGAACATCTGTTTAAAATCCATCATTTTACGCTCGCGTA
>DOIS01000397.1 GCA_003511785.1 Paracoccaceae bacterium | reverse complement strand
GGGCGGCGCACCCGGCCCAACGCCTATGGGCTGTCGGGCAATTTCGAGCCGCTGATCGAGCGCCGGTTCCGCCGCGAGGTGACCGAGCGGGTCGATGCGCAGGGGCGCGTGGTGACGGAACTGGACGAGGACGAGCTGCGCGCGGCCATCTCCGGGCTGATCGAGGACGGCGTCGAGTCTCTGGCGATCCATTTCCTGCATTCCTACGTCAATGCCGAACACGAGGCCCGCGCCGTGGCCATCGCCCGCGAGATGTGGCCGAACGCGCATGTGATCGCCGGGCACGAGATCATCCGCGAGGTGCGCGAGTTCGAGCGCGGCAGCACCGCTGCGATCCATGCCAGCATTGCGCCCATCGTCGGCCAGTACATCACCCGCGTCGCCGACCGGCTGCGCGACAGCGGCTTCGCGCATGAGCTGCTCATCATGCAGGCCAATGGCGGCATGATGTCCTCGCGCCTGATCGGCGACCACGCCGCGCATACGGTGATGTCCGGCCCTGCCGGAGGCGTTCTGGCCGCGGCGCAGATCGCGCGCGCGGCTGGCTTCGACAAGATCATCACCGGCGACATGGGCGGCACGAGTTTCGACGTGGCCCTGGTGGTCGGCGGCGAGCCTGTCATCACCGCCGAGAAGGACCTGGCCTATGGCGTGCCGATCCGCATTCCCATGATCGACATGCACACGGTGGGCGCCGGCGGCGGCAGCCTGGCGCGGATCGACAAGGCGGGAATGCTGCGGATCGGGCCGCGCAGCGCCGGGTCCTTCCCCGGCCCGATCGGTTTTGACAGGGGGGCGAGCACGTCACCATCACGGACGCGAACTTCCTGCTGGGCCGGCTCAACCCGAACGCGGTCACGGGGTCCGACAAACCGGCGCCGCTGGAGCGGATCCGGGCGGCCATGCAATCCGACATCGGCGATCCTTTGGGGATGGACGCCGACCGGGCGGCCTCGGCGATCGTGGACGTGGCCGTGGCGGACATGGCCGGCGCGATCCGGCTGATCTCGATCGAGAAGGGCCACGATCCGCGCGATTTCGCGCTCATGCCTTTCGGCGGGGCGGGGCCGCTGCACGCGGTGGCCATCGCTCGCGAACTGGGCCTGCCCCGTGTGCTCGTGCCGCGTTTTCCGGGGCTGACCTCGGCGCTGGGCTGCGTGATGGCGGATGTTCGGCACGATTTCGTGCAGACGGTCAACCAGCCGCTGGCCGGCATCGACCGGGCCGAGATCGACGCGATCCTCGCTGACCAGCGTGACCGGGCGCGCGCTGCTGGAGGATGAGAAGGTCGAGGTGACGGCGGTCGAGATCCGGCACGAGGCGGATCTGCTGTTCAAGGGGCAGTCCCACGTGCTGCGTGTGGCGCTCGATGGAGAGCGCTTCTGCAACAGACCGTCCGGGATGCCTTCGAACGCGCCTTCAAGACCCGGTTCGATCTCGAGCTTCCCGGCATGGTGCCGGTTCTGATGAACATGCGCACCACCATCACCGGACGGCGCGAAAAGACCGACCTGGGCATCTTCCGACCGGGCGAGGGCGACCTCGAAGCCGCGCGCACGGGCCGGCGGCAGGTCTATTTCGCGGGGGACTGGCACGAGACGCCGATCTACACGCGCGACCGGCTGCCCTCTGGCGCCGAGATCATCGGGCCCGCCATTGTCGAGCAGGCGGATTCCACCCTTGTGCTCGATCCCGGCACAGCCTCGCGGGTGGACGAGATCGGCAACATCCTCGTCGAGATCGACGCGGCATGACCACCAACCTGGGGAGCAGATCGATGCACAGCAAGAACAGTGCGCGGGGCGCTTCGGCCCCTGAGGCGGACATAGACCCGGTCACGTTGACCGTGATCGAGAAGGGGTTGCAACAGGTCTGTTCCGAGATGGACCTGGTGCATGAGAAGACCTCGTTCTCGCCGGTCATCTCGGAGGCCTTCGACCGCTCGAACGGCATTTACGGTCTGGGCGACGGGCGGATGATCGCGCAGGGCGAGATGGGGCTGCCGATTTTCCTGGGCGTCATGCAGGAGACCACCCGCTGCGTGATCGAGGCGCGCGACGACCTCGAGGATGGCGACGTGATCCTGGTCAACGACCCTTATCTCGGCGGCACGCACCTGATGGACGTCAAGATGGCGCGCCCGTTCTATTACCGGGGGCGGTTGTGGTGCTACCTCGCCAATACCGGCCATTGGCCGGATACCGGCGGCATGGTGCCGGGCGGCTTCAACAGCACCGCCACGGAAATTCACCAGGAGGGCCTGCGCATTCCCCCGGTCAAGCTGGTGCGGCGCGGCGAGATGCAGGACGACATCGTGCAGATGGTGCTGTCCAATATCCGGGTGGCGCAGGAGCGCATCGGCGACATCCGCGCCCAGATCGCTGCGCTCAACAGCGGGGCCCGGCGGCTGACCGCGCTTCTGGACCGATACGGGGCCGATGTCATCGAGGCCGCCATCGCCGAGTTGGAGTCCCGCTCGGCCCGGCTGATGCGGGCGCATATCCAGACCATTCCCGACGGACGCTATTGTAGCACCGCCTATCTCGACAGCGACGGGGTGGTGAACGAGCCGCTGGAGATCAACCTTGCCGTCAGCGTCGACGGGGACCGGATCGCCTTCGATTTCTCGGAGTCGAGCCCGCCCTGCTTGGGGCCGCTCAACTCGGTCTGGGCCTCGACCCTCTCGGCGGTCTATGTCGGGCTCAAGCATATCTTCCCGGATGTGCCGATGAACGCGGGCTGTTTCGAACCGATCACGGTGGAAAAGCCGAAGGGCACCTTCCTTTACGCCGAGTACCCGCGCCCGGTGGCGGGCTGCGCGGCGGAGGTGTCGCAACGGGTGATGGAGGCCGTGTTCCTGGCGTTGTCGCAGGCCATCCCGGACCGGCTGTTCTCGGCCCCCGCCGGCACAAGCGGCAATCTCAGCCTCGGCGGCAGCGATCCCGAGACCGGCGAAGACTATATCATGTATTACTTTTCCGGCGGCGGATATGGCGGCTGGTGGGATGGCGACGGGCTGAACAACGGCTGTTCGACCATCGGTATTTCCAAGAGCCAGCCGGTGGAAATCCTGGAACAGCGTTATCCCATCCTGTTCGACAGCTACCGGCTGCGCACCGGCTCGGGCGGGGCGGGGCGGCACCGGGGCGGGCTGGGCGTCAGCTATCGGCTGACGCTGCGCCGCGGGCATGGCAAGGCGTCCTTCCTCATGGAGCACGGCCGCTTCGGCCCGCCGGGCATCCTGGGCGGAGCGGCGGGCGACCCCAACCGCATCCCCATCGGGCGGGGCGCGCAGGTGATCGAGCCAGAACACCTGTCCAAGGGCGAGGATTTCGTCCTGCGCCCTGGCGACTGGATCGAGGTGAACACGCCGGGTGGCGGTGGATGCGGCCCGGCCGCCGAGCGCGAGGCGGCGGCGGAGGAGCGGGACCGGGCACAGGGCTAC
>DOIS01000283.1:8382-8843 GCA_003511785.1 Paracoccaceae bacterium | reverse complement strand
GATCCGCGACAACGAGACGGCGGCCGAGGCGATGGGCAAAGACGTGACCCGTCGGCATCTGCAAATCTTCATCCTGGGCTCGGCGGTCTGCGGCATCGGGGGCGCCATGCTGACCACGCTGGACAGCCAGCTGGTGCCGACAAGCTATCAGCCGCTGCGCTTCACCTTCCTGGTCTGGGTGATGGTGATCGTGGGCGGATCGGGCAACAACCTGGGCGCGGTGCTGGGCGGGCTCCTGATCTGGTTCTTCTGGGTCCAGGTCGAGCCGATGGGCATCTGGTTCATGCAGACCGTCACTGCGGGCCTGCCCGAGGGCAGCGCGCTCAAGGAGCATCTGCTGGACAGCGCGGCGCATATGCGGCTTCTGACCATGGGGGTGGTGCTTCTGGTGGTGCTGCGCTTCTCGCCGAGGGGCCTGATCCCGGAGAAATGAGCGACGCGGGCCGGAATTTTTCGAAAAT
>DOIS01000283.1:0-8053 GCA_003511785.1 Paracoccaceae bacterium | reverse complement strand
GGAATTTTTCGAAAATTCCGGCCGTTTTCCTTGACGGAAAACGGATCACCGCCCCTTGAACAGTCCGCCCAGAATGCCGCGCACGATGCGGCGGCCGGTGGTGCCTTTCAGCTCCTTGATGACCGCCTCGGTCATGGCCGAGGTCAGTGTGTCGCGCGGGCGCACAGGCCGCGCCGAGGACCGCCCGACCCGCGCACCGGAATAGCGCCGGGCGGCGTTGTATTCGCGGGTCTCCGGCGCGGGCGCAGCCTCGGCCTCCCGTTCGGCCCGCTCCGCGGCCTCGGCAGCGGCGCGGGCGCGTTCGGCCAGCATCTCATGCGCCGAGGCGCGATCGAGGGCCGTGTCGTATCTCCCGGCCATGGGGCTCGCGTCCAGCACGGCCTGGCGCTCATCGCGGGTGATCGGGCCCAGCTGCGAGCCCGGCGGGCGGATCAGCGTGCGCTCGACCACGCCGGGCACGCCCTTGTCCTGGAGCATCGAGGTCACCGCCTCGCCCACGCCGACCTCCCGGATCGCCGCCTCGGTCGAGAAGCGCGGGTTCTCGCGGTAGGTCTCGGCAGCCATCCGCAGGTTCTTGCGGTCGCGCGCGGTGAAGGCGCGCAGCGCGTGCTGCACTCGGTTGCCCAGCTGGCCCAAGATGTCCTCGGGGATGTCAGCCGGGCTTTGCGTGACGAAATAGACGCCGACGCCCTTCGAGCGGATCAGGCGCGCCACCTGTTCCACCTTGTCGATCAACGCCTTGGGGGCATCGTCGAACAGCAGGTGTGCCTCGTCGAAGAAGAACACCAGCTTCGGCTTGTCGGGATCGCCCACCTCGGGCAATTCCTCGAACAGTTCCGACAAGAGCCACAGCAGGAAGGTGGCGTAGAGCTCCGGCGCGGCCATCAGCGTATCGGCGGCCAGGATGTTGACCACGCCGCGCCCCTGCCCGTCCAGCCGCATCAGGTCGGCCAGGTCCAGGGCCGGTTCACCGAAGAGCCGCGTGCCGCCCTGGTTCTCGAGGACCAGAAGCCGGCGCTGGATCGCGCCGATCGAGGCTGTCGAGATGTTGCCATAGCGCAGCGACAACTCGCCCCGGTTCTCGCCGATCCAGACCAGCAGCGATTGCAGGTCCTTGAGATCGAGCAGCGGCAGCCCCTCCTCGTCGGAGAGCCGGAACGCGATGTTGATGATGCCCTCCTGCGCCTCGCTCAGCCCCAGCAGGCGCGCCAGCAGGAGCGGCCCCATCTCGGCCACGGTGGTACGCACCGGATGGCCCTGTTCGCCGTAGAGATCCCAGAAGGTCACCGGGCAGGCGCCGTAGCTGTAGTCGGCAAAGCCGATGGTCGCCGCGCGCGCGGTGAAGGCGTCGTGCAGCTTGTGGTCCGGGCTGCCCGGACGGGCCAGGCCGGACAAGTCCCCCTTCACGTCCGACAGGAACACCGGCACGCCCGCGGCCGAGAACCCCTCGGCCAGGATTTGCAGGGTCACGGTCTTGCCGGTCCCGGTCGCCCCGGCGATCAGGCCATGACGATTGGCATATTTCAGCGCCAACCCCTGCGCCTTGCCGTACTCCGGCCCGCCACCGCCCAGAAAAACCCGGTCTTTCATGCCCCTGCCCCTGCCCGTGCCTCGCGATACGGGCCGACCATACAAAGTTAACCTTTGCATGGAATAGTGTTTTCCGTCGGCCTTGGACAGGTCTTCGCCCCGGGGCCGGCGACTTCCTCCCTGTCAGACTGGCCGTGCCTTCGGGCACGGCGCCTTTTTTCGGGCATTCTTGGCCATCGAGGTCCGGTTGCGCCCATTTGCCATGCGATGCGAGGCGCCTGTCCGCTCTTAGCTGTTGACCGGACGGGGCGGCTTTCGTAACGTTCGGTCAATAACTTAAGTCGGCCGGTCCGACGGGGAGACGACACGCGGAAAGGGAACCTTCGGGTTCGCTTTCCTGCGTTTTGCGCAAGGCCGCCCGCCCTCGCGCAGCGGGCAGTTCCTTGCCGATGCAAGGCGCAACCGGGGGGCCCGCGTCGCGGTTTCTTCCTGACACCGGGGGCCGGCCATGGTAGAGCAACGCCAACGCAACACGAACGACGGGTACTCCATGTTCAGAACACTCCTTCCGCTCTCTCTTTCGATGGCCCTCGCGCTCCCCGCGCTGGCCCAGGACAGCGAGCCCGCCGAGACAGCCGAACCGCCCACCGCGGGCGAGGCGGTGCCCGGGCTCGACATGGGGTCCGAGGTGGGAACGCCGCAGCCCGGCGAACGGTATTCGCGCGAGAAGCACGGCGATTGGGACATCGCCTGCCTGAAGACCGACGGCGAGACCGATCCCTGCTCGATGCTGCAGATCATGACCGACCCCGAGGGCAACCCGATCGCGGAATACTCGCTGTTCCGCGTCGAGGGTGGCGGCCAGGTGGCGGCGGCCGCATCGATCGTCGTGCCGCTCGAGACGCTGCTGCCCGCGCGCTTGACCATCGCCATCGACGACAACCCGGCCAAGCAATACCAATACACCTTCTGCAACCCGATCGGCTGCGTGGCCCAGATCGGGCTGACCGCGCAGGAGATCGAGTTGATGAAGAAGGGCGCCAAGGCCACCGTGTCGCTGGTCCCCGCGCCTGCGCCGGACCAGCGCATCGACCTGGACCTGTCGCTGACCGGCTTCACCGCCGCCTATGACAAGGTGGACGTGGTCAGCAATTGATCCGCGCGCCCAGCACGGGCGGCGGACGGGATGGGGGCGCTGCCCCCGTCCCTTCGGGACTCCCCCGAAGTATATTTCGCAAGAGGAAAGCCGGGCGGCACGCTTGGATATTGCCCGTTTCCGCGTCGCGGATAGCGGAGGGTCTCACGCCCGGCGCAGTGCCAGCACCGCGTTGAGCCCCCCAAAGGCGAAGGCGTTGGACAACGCCACATCGACCTTGGCCTCGCGCGCCTCGTTCGGCACCACGTCGAGCGCGCATTCCGGGTCGGGCTCCTCGTAGCCGATGGTCGGCGCAACGATGCCATCGCGCACCGCCATGATGCAGGCCAGGAGTTCCACCGCGCCCGTGCCGCCGATCAGGTGGCCATGCATCGACTTGGTGGACGAGATCATCAGCCGGTCGGCATGGGGTCCGAACACATCCGCCACCGCGGCGCATTCGGTCTTGTCATTGGCCGCGGTGCCGGTGCCATGCGCATTGATATAGCCCACCGCATCCGCCGCGATCCCGGCATCCTTCAACGCCCCGGCCATGGCCCGTGCCGCGCCCTGTTTCGAGGGCATCACGATGTCGGCGGCGTCCGAGGACATGGCATAGCCGATCACCTCGGCCAGGATCTCGGCGCCGCGCGCGCGGGCGTGGTCGTAGTCCTCGAAAACAAAGACGCCGGCGCCCTCACCCTGCACCATCCCGTTGCGGTTGGCCGAGAACGGGCGGCAGGCGTCCTTGGACATCACCCGCAGCCCTTCCCACGCCTTGACCCCACCGAAACACAGCATGGATTCCGAGCCGCCGGTGATCATCGCCGGCGCAGCACCCGAGCGCACCATCTGGAAGGCCAGCGCCATAGCGTGGTTCGACGAGGCGCAGGCGGTCGAGACGGTGAAGCTCGGCCCCTTGAGATTGTGCTCCATCGAGACGTGGCTGGCGGCGGCGTTGTTCATCAGCTTGGGCACGACGAAGGGATGCACCCGGTTCTTGCCCTCCTCGTAGACCGCCCGGTAATTGTCGTCCCAGGTCGAGACCCCGCCGCCGGCGGTGCCCAGAACCACGCCCGAGCGTGCCGCGGTGTCGCCCGCGAACTCGATCCCGGCCTGGGCGATGGCCTCTTCGGCCGCAGCCAGGGTGAACTGGGTGAAACGGTCGTAAAGCGTCATCTGCTGGCGGTTGAACCGGCCCTCGGCCTCGAAGCCGCGCACCTGCCCGCCGATGCGGATGGCCAGACGGTCCACATCGCGGAAATCGAGCGCGCCGATGCCGCACCGGCCCTCGCGCATCGCCTCAAGCGTCTCGGGCACGGTATGACCCAGGGCGTTGATGGTTCCCGCCCCGGTGATGACAACACGTTTCATGTGGCTCTTCCGGGTGCGATCAGGCTTTCTCCGCCACCAGCTTCTCGACGCCCGCGACCACGGCCGCGACGTTCGAGATGTCAAAATCGCTTTCTTCAGGCGCGTTGGCGTTGAAGGGGATGTTGATGTCGAAGGCCTCCTCGATGGCGAAGATGCTTTCGACAAGGCCCAGGCTGTCGATGCCCAGCTTTTCGAGGGTGCTGTCCATGCGCACGTCCGACGGCTCCAACACCGCCTGTTCGGCGATGATGGCGATGACTCTGTCGCGTATACTCATGGGCGGCCCCCGCTCGGTGTTCCTGCGGGTAATTTAGTCGCTCGGGTCCGGTTTGGAAACCGCCTTTTTCAGCGTCGCAAGGTCACGCAGCATCCGCGGCAGACGGCGTGTCGCCTTGTAGATCTCGGTGTGCAGTTCCATCTTGACCGCCGGATAGCCCATCAGCACCCGGCCCGGCGGCACGTTGGAGAGGATCTTCGAGCCGCCCGCGGCGATCACCCCGTCGCCCACGAAAATATTGTCCGAGACGCCGCTTTGGCCGCCCAGAACCACGTGATTGCCGATCTCGACCGAGCCCGAGACGCCGCTCTGGCCGCAGAGCAGGCAATCGCGTCCGATCCGCACATTATGGCCAAGATGCACCTGGTTATCCAGCTTGGTGCCCGAGCCGATCCGCGTCGCGCGGATGGTGCCGTTGTCGATGGTGCAATTGGCGCCGATCTCGACATCGTCGCCGATCTCGACATGGCCCAGCGAGTGGATGCGCATCCAGGGCTGGGCCGGCGCGTCTCCGGCGTCACCCAGGGTCTTGCGGGCCTGTTCCACGCCGGAGGGTTCGGGCGTGACGAAGGAGAACCCGTCCGCCCCGATCCGGGCACCCGGCTGGCAGATGAACCGCGCCCCGATCCGCACCCGCGCACCGATGCTGACGCTTTCGCGCAGATAGGCGCCCTCGCCGATCCTCGCATCCTGCCCGATGGCACAGAGCGGACCGATGACCGACCCGGCGCCAATCCGGGCGCCCGGCCCGATCACGCTCAGCGCTCCCACGCTGACCCCCTCGCCCAGGGTCGCCGTGGGGTCGATCACCGCCGAGGGGTGGATGCCCGGCGCGAACCCCTGGCCCGCGTCCAGCATGGCGGTCAGCCCGGCCATGGCGCGGCGCGGGCGCGGCGCGAAGATCGCGGCCTCGAGCCCCATCGCCTGCCAGTCCGCGCCCTCCCAGAGCAGCGCGGCACGGGCCCGTCCCCGGGGGAGATGCTCGGCGTATTTGGGTGTCATCGCCATGGCCAGGTCGCGCGGCCCGGCATCCGCCGGCTCGGCGGCGGCGGCGATCTCGATCTCCAGGTTGCCGGCGGCCTCGGCCCCGAGTGCTGCGGCGATCTCGCGGATCGAATGGGTCATGCGCCCTCCCCTGCTGCTTCGGGGCCGGCTTACCCCTGATAGGACGGCAGGGCCACCCCCCGCGCGCGCAGCGCCTCCCAGATGCGGGCGTCGCGGTCATAGACGTCGCGGCGATACTCGGTGCGCCCGTCGGTGGTGGTAAAGGCGGTGCGATAGATCAGGTGAACCGGCAGCGGCTCTTTCAGCTCGACCCGGGTTTCCTGTCCCGAGGCGAGCACCCGGTCGAAGAACGCCTGGGGGCGCTCTTCCTGATAGGACAGCAGCGCATAGGCGAAGTCGAACGGATCGTTCAGCCGGATGCAGCCATGGCTATAGGTGCGCACCTCGCGCGAGAACAGGTTCTTGTGCGGCGTGTCGTGCAGGTAGATGTTGTGCTTGTTGGGGAACATGAACTTGACCCGACCCAGCGCGTTGCGCGGCCCCGGCGGCTGGCGCATGTCGAAGGGGAAGTTGCGTGCCGAGTAGCGCGCGAAGTTCACCGCGCCGCGATTGACCTGCCGCCCGCGCGCATCGGTGATGACCAGGTGGCTGACCGCGTAAGGATTGGCGCGCAACTGCGGCAGGTATTCGCTGGCTATGATCGAGCGCGGCACATACCAGCTGGGGTTGATGACCATGTGATCCATCACGTCCGAGAACTCCGGTGTCTCGTGCGTGGACAGGTTCTTGCCGATCACCGCGCGGGTCTGGAACCGCACCCGGCCGTTGTCGATGATCTTGGCCGAGAAATCCGTCTGGTTCACGAGGATATGCCGCTCGCCACGGTCCAGGTTCAACCAGCGCTCGCGTTCCATTGCCACAATCACCGATTTCAGCCGGTCCGCGGCCGAGACGTTGATCTCTTCCAGCGTCGAGGTGCCCGCGACCCCGTCGGCCTCGAGCCCATGCGCCAACTGGAACCGCAACACCGCCGCCTCCAGCGCGCGGTCATAGGACATGGTCGCGCTGCGCTCCATGTATCCCATGCGGATCAGCCGGTCGCGCAGCGCCACCACGGCGGCGCCGCTGTCGCCGGGCTCGAGCTTGCGCATCGGCACGGCCGCGCCCCAGCCGCCTTCGGCGATCAGGCGCTCCATCTTCAGCTTCTGCTTCATCAGCGCGCGGTATTCGCCGGTCGCGGGCGGCAGTTGCCGCATGAAGCGCACCGGGTCCGAGGCCTGCGCGAAGGCGACGAGCTGCGTCTGCCGATCCTTGGCGTTGACCTCACGCTTGATCCCGTCGTCGATCCGGGCCGGGATCAGCATTCCCGATTGCACGTCGCGGGCATAGCGCAGGAAGGCGCGGCTCAGCTCGACCTCGAGCAGACCCAAATCGCGGGTGGTGCGCGCCTCGCCCATGCGGCGCAGCAGACCCTCGGGGTCATAGCGCCCGGCCGGCAGGCCATGCACCTCGACTCCCTCCAGCGCGCGCAGCAGGGCCGCACGGCGGGCGCGCGCATCGTCATCCTCGCCGGTCCAGATCGGCGCATAGCCTGTCTCTCGGTAGAAGGCGGCGATGTCGTCATCTTCCCAGGCCGCTTCGGCCACTGCCTGCTTGTAGGCCGTGACCTGGGCCGTGGCCGGCGCCGGCGCGCCCGCAAGCGACAGCGCGAGCGCGCAGACCGCAAGGCCGCCGATCAGGCAGCGCGAGGTCGGGACACGGAAAAGACAGGGAAAATGCATGACAACTCTCGATTCTGAACCAATCCGGGGAATCGTTGCAGACCCCGCGAAAAAGTCCACTCACAAACCCATCAATTGTTCCCGGCGCTCGCCAGATGATGCACGCCTGCATCTGTCCCGGTTTTGTTCCCACACGTTTACGATTTTTCCACGCTTTGCGCAAAAACTTGCCGAAAACACGTTGTATTTCAAAGTTGCAGCACTCGCGTCTTGGACCGTGAATCGGCCTGTGGCATAGAGGTCGCACATCTGGGGATGGAAGAGACATCAGAGCCCGAACAATCGGGCCAGGCAGGAACAACTCGCGTACAGGACGGCGCTAACTCATCATGACAGACACGACGAACACCGGTTTTTCCCGGCGGTTCTTGCTCGGCGCATTCGCCGCAACCGCCATGACCGCAGCCCCGACATTCTCGAATGCCGCAGGTTTCCTGCGCGGTGGCGGCGACATCCGCCGCATCCGCATGTATTCCGGCCGCACGGGCGAACGGATCGACATGGTATATTGGATCGAGGGCGAATATATCAAGGACGCGGTCGAGGAGATCACCCATTTCATGCGCGACTGGCGCAATGACAAGGCCAAGTCGATCGACCTGCGCACGATCGACATCATGGCCGCCTCGCACAACCTTCTCGACGCGAGCGAGCCTTACATGCTGCTCTCGGGCTATCGCAGCCCCGAGACCAACAACATGCTGCGTCGGCGTTCCAGCGGCGTGGCCAAGAACTCGCTGCATCTGCGCGGCCAGGCCGCCGACCTGCGGCTGAACTCGCGTTCGGTGCACCAGATCGCCAAGGCCGCGATGTCCTGCCGCGCCGGTGGCGTGGGCCGTTACTCGCGCTCGAACTTCGTGCACATGGATTGCGGCAACGTGCGCAGCTGGAGCGGCTGAGCGCCGCCGCAGGGTCCGGGAGTTGGAAAGGGGGGTAATCCCCCCATTTTTA
>DOIS01000346.1 GCA_003511785.1 Paracoccaceae bacterium | reverse complement strand
GCGCGATCATCCGCCGCCCCAGGCCCAGCGGCGCCGCCACCCGGATCGCCCCGCGCGGCCTTCCCGAGAACCCGGCCACCGCTGCCTCGGCCTCGTCCAGCGCGGCCAGAACCTTGCGCGCGTGATCGTAGAACACCGTGCCCACCTCGGTCGGCGTCAGGCTGCGCGTTGTGCGGTTGAACAGCCGCACGCCCAGCCGGTTTTCCAGTTCCTTGACCCGGTTCGAAGCCACCGCCGGCGTCAGGCGCAAGTCGCGCCCGCCGGCTGTGATGCTGCCCAACTCGACAACGCGCACGAAAACGCGCAGGCTTTCGGTATAGGCATGAGCGCTCCGGGTTTTTATCAACGAATCGTTGAAAGAGTTTACGCATTGCCCCCGTATTTTTGAACGTCTTCCGGCGCTACGATGTCGGTTCACCCACCAGGCGAGGTTCCGCATGACCCCACGCTCCGAAATCCGGTTCCTGCTCAACGGCACCGGGGTAACGCTGCCCGAGGTTGGCGCGTCGCAGACCCTGCTGGACTTCCTGCGCCTGAACCGCCGCCTGACCGGCACCAAGGAGGGCTGCGCCGAGGGCGATTGCGGCGCTTGCACGGTGCTGGTGGGACGATTGACCGGGGAGGGACTGCGCTATGAGCCGGTGAACGCCTGCATCCGTTTTCTCGCCACGCTGGACGGCTGCCACGTGGTCACGGTCGAGCATCTGCGCGGCGCGGATGGCGGGTTGCACCCGGTGCAGGAGGCGATGGTCGCCCATCACGGCAGCCAGTGCGGCTTCTGCACGCCGGGGATCGTCATGTCGCTTTATGCGCTGTGGATGGAGGTTTCCGACCCCGCGCCCGCGCAGATCGAGACCGCCTTCAAGGCAATCTCTGCCGCTGCACCGGCTATGCCCCGATCCTGCGGGCGGCCCAGGCGGCGGGGGGCGACCGGGCCGCCGACCCTCTGGCCGTGGAGCGCGAAGAGGTCACCGCCCGGCTGCGCGCCCTGCGCGACGGGCGGCGCGTGGTCACGGGGCCCGAGGGCGACACCGCCATCCTGCCCGCCGATCTCGACGATTTCGCCCGCGTCTATGCCGAGACGCCCGAGGCCACGGTCGTGGCCGGGGCCACCGATGTGGGCCTGTGGGTCACGAAATTCCTGCGCCCCATCGCCCCCGCCATCTTCATCGGGCACCTGGACGAGCTGCGCCGGATCGAGCAGGGCGAGACCCTCACCCTCGGCGCCGGGGTCAGCTATACCGAGGCCTGGCCGGTTCTGGCCGACCGCTTCCCGCATCTCGACGCCTACTGGTCGCGCATCGCCGGCTGGCAGGTGCGCAACATGGGCACCGTCGGCGGCAACATCGCCAACGGCTCGCCGATCGGGGACACGCCGCCGGTTCTGATCGCGCTCGGCGCCGAGATCACGCTGCGCCATGGAAACAGCCGCCGCCGCCTGCCGCTCGAGGCGTTCTTCATCGATTACGGCAAGCAGGACCGCGCGGCGGGCGAGTTCGTCGAAGCGATCCACATCCCGCCGCAGGCCCAGGGCACGCATCACGCCGCCTACAAGATCTCGAAGCGCCGGGACGAGGATATTTCCGCGGTGGCCGCTGGGTTCGCAGTGACGGTCGAGAACGGCACGATCACCGGGGCGCGGCTGGCATTCGGCGGCATGGCGGCCACGCCGCGCCGCGCGGCCCACGCCGAGGCGGCGCTGACCGACCAACCTTTCGGGCCTGACGCCTTCGAGGCCGCCGCCCGGGCGCTGACCCGCGATTTCCAGCCGCTCACCGACTGGCGCGCCAGCGCCGACTACCGGATGCTGGCCGCGCAGAACCTGCTGCGGCGCTTCTGGCTGGAGCAGGACGGCGCAGAGCCCGTGCGGCTGGAACGAGCCTGAGGAGCGCAAGATGAAGGACGACAGCACCATTCGCGGCGCCGCCCACACCGCCCAGGCCCATGACAGCGCGGCGAAACATGTCACCGGGCGGGCCACCTATACCGACGACATCGTGGAGCCGGCGGGGCTGGTCCATGCCTATCTCGGCACTTCCACCGTGGCGCATGGCGAGATCGTGGGCATGGACCTCGGGCCCGTGCGCGCAGCCCCCGGCGTGATCGACGTGCTGACCGCCGATGACATTCCCGGCGTCAACGACATCAGCCCCACCGGCGACAAGGACGAGCCCGTCTTCGCCCGGGACATGGTGGAGTTCTGGGGCCAGCCGCTCTTCGCCGTGCTGGCCGAGACCCGCGACCAGGCCCGCCGCGCGGCGGCACTGGCGCAGGTGGACTATGCGCCGCTGCCCCACGCGCTGAGCCCGACCGAGGCGCAGGCGGCGGGCTATCCGCATGTGACCCCAAACCTGACCCTGCGGCGGGGCGATGCGGCCACCGCGCTGGCACGGGCGCCGCACCGGATCCAGGGCCGGATGACCATCGGCGGGCAGGATCACATGTATCTCGAAGGCCAGATCGCCATGGCCGAGCCGGGCGAGGATGACGAGGTCGTGGTGCATTGCTCGACCCAGCACCCCAGCGAGGCGCAGCACATGGTCGCGCACGTTCTGGGCATCCCGCAGAACGCCGTGGTGGTGCAGGTGCGGCGCATGGGCGGGGGCTTCGGCGGCAAGGAAAGCCAGATGAACCTCTTTGCCTGCGTGGCGGCCCTGGCGGCGAAGAAGCTGGGCCGTGCGGTCAAGCTGCGCCCGGACCGCGACCAGGACATGATGTCCACCGGCAAGCGGCACGACTTCGTCGTGGACTACGATCTGGGTTTTGATGACACGGGCCGGATCACCGCCGTGGACGGGTCTTTCGCCGCGCGTTGCGGCTTCTCCGCCGATCTCAGCGGGCCGGTGACGGACCGGGCGCTGTTCCATGCCGACAACGCCTATTTCTATCCCGATGTGCGGCTGGTCAGCCACCCGATGAAGACCAACACCGTCTCGAACACCGCCTTTCGCGGCTTCGGCGGGCCGCAGGGCGTGGTGGCCGCCGAACGCATGATCGAAGAGATCGCCTATGCGCTGAACCTCGACCCGCTGGAGGTGCGCAAGCGCAACTTCTATGGCGAAGGGCGCGACGTGACACCCTATCACCAGACGGTCGAGGACAACATCCTGCCCCGCATCACGGGCGAGTTGGAGGAAAGCGCCGAATACCAGGACCGCCGCCGAGCGGTGTTGGACCACAACGCCAAGGGCGGCGTGATCCGCAAGGGGATCGCGCTCACCCCGGTGAAATTCGGCATCTCCTTCACCGCGACCTGGTACAATCAGGCGGGCGCCCTAGTGCATGTCTATCGCGACGGCTCGATCCACCTCAACCACGGCGGCACCGAGATGGGGCAGGGACTGTTCACCAAGGTGGCGCAGGTGGTGGCCGAGGCCTTCCAGGTGGATCTGGACCGCATCAAGATCACAAGGACCACGACCGAGAAGGTGCCCAACACCTCGGCCACGGCGGCCTCGTCGGGCTTGGATCTGAACGGGATGGCGGCGCTGGATGCCTGCGAACAGATCAAGGCGCGGCTGGTGGCGCATGCCTGCGAGACGCGCGGCGTGACGGCAGACCAGGTGCATTTCCGCACGAACACGGTGCAGATCGGCGACGAGGCGCTGCCCTTCGACCTGTTTATCGCCGAGGCCTACATGGCGCGGGTGCAGCTTTCGGCGGCGGGGTTCTACAAGACGCCCAAGATCCACTGGGACCGGGTCAAGGGGCAGGGGCGGCCCTTCTACTACTTCGCCTATGGCGCCGCCTGTTCCGAGGTGAGCATCGACACGCTGACCGGCGAATACACCGTGGACCGGGTGGACGTGCTGCACGATGTGGGCCGGTCGCTGAACCCGGCGATCGACCTGGGCCAGGTCGAGGGGGCCTTTGTCCAGGGCATGGGCTGGCGTCACGACCGAGGAGCTGTGGTGGGACGACAAGGGCCAGCTGCGCACGCACGCGCCCTCGACCTACAAGATTCCGCTGGCCAGCGACGTGCCGCGCCATTTCGACGTGCGGCTGGCCGAGTGGTCGGTGAACCCGGAACGCACGATCAAGCGTTCCAAGGCGGTGGGCGAGCCGCCCTTCATGCTGGCGGTCTCGGTCATCGAGGCGCTGTCGATGGCGGTGGCCTCGGTCGCCGATTACCTCGTCTGCCCCCGGTTCGACGCGCCCGCGACGCCCGAGCGCGTGCTCATGGCGGTGGACCGGCTGCGCCGGGCATGACCGGGGCGGCGGACATTCGCGCCCTGCTGGCCGGGGAGGCCCCGGTGGTCGAGGCGCGGCTGGAACGGGTCGCGGGCTCGGCCCCGCGCGAGGCGGGCGCGGCGATCTACGTGACCGAAACGGCGCAGGCCGGCACCATCGGCGGCGGGCAGTTGGAGTACATGGTGATCGGCGCGGCCCGCGCGCTTCTGGCGCGGGGCGGGGAGGCGGCGCAGATGGACCTGCCGCTCGGCCCCGAGATCGGCCAGTGCTGCGGCGGGCGGGTCGAGGTGGCGCTGCGACGGCTGGACCGCGCGGCGCGCGCCAAAGTCGTTGCCGCGTCAGCCGAGGCGCAGGCCCGCCGCCCGCATCTGCTGATCCTGGGCGCCGGACATGTGGGCCGCGCGCTGGCGGTTCAGGCGCAACACCTGCCGTTGCGTACGGTGTTGATCGATGGCCGGGCGGCGGAACTGGCATTGAGTCGGGCGCAGGTCGCAACCCGGCTCACCGCGCTGCCCGAGGCCGAGATCGACGCCGCGCCGCCGGGCAGCGCCTTCGTGGTGCTGACCCACGATCACGCGCTGGACTTCCTGCTGACCGCCGCGGCGCTGGCGCGCGGCGACGCCGCCTATGTCGGGATGATCGGCTCGGCCACGAAACGCGCCCGGTTCCTGCGCTGGGCCGAGGACCACGGCGGCGCGCCCGAGACCGCGCGCCTGACCTGTCCCATGAGCAGTGCCCGAAAGTTGGTGACGCTGTAATCAGG
>DOIS01000228.1 GCA_003511785.1 Paracoccaceae bacterium | reverse complement strand
GCCTTGCGGGCCTTGTCGCGGGCCTTCTCGGCCTTGATCGCACGGCGCTTGGCCTTGGCCAGCGCATCGAGATCAGCCTCCGAGGGCGCCCCGGTCGAGACCTCGGCCTCGGGCGACGGCGCCGGTTTCGCCGGGGCCTTGGGTTTCGCGGCTTTCGCGGGTTTCGCAGCCGGGCTCTTGGCGGGTCGCGCCGCCGTTCGGCCCGCGCCCTGTTCGGCCGCGCCTTCCGGGGCCGCCACCGCCGCCGCCGCGGCGGCGATCAGCACCGGCGCGCGCCGCGCCCCGATCCCCGAGATGGTGGTCAGCACCGCCGGGTTGGCCTTGGCCAGACCCTCGGCCGTCTCGATCCCGGAGGCTTTCAACACGCCCTGCAAGGCCGGCCCCACGCCGCGCACCGCGGATAGTTCAGTCATTCATTCACCCCTGTGTCCTGTCTCGCCGCCGCACCCGCGCGCGGCCTCGTGTCCAGAAAGCCACAGGGGCGGCGTCTAGTCAATGTATATACAAACTCTGGGCAGGCCGGCGCCTCACGCGGCCCGTGCCGCGCCCCCGGCGGACCGGTCCCGCGCCCGTCGCGGAAACGGCACCAGCCGTCCCGCCTCCTCGTCCCAGAGCTTGAGGTTCAGCGCCGCCACCGCCTCGCGGAACCCGATCCGGCGCATCTGGTGCTCTTCCGGCAGGCTGTAATGGCACTTGCGCAGCCGGCAGGAGGGGATGCGCGCGTTGAAATGGTGGATGTCGTGCAGCGTGATGCAGGCCACCGCCGTGTCGAACCACCAGCCGAAATCCAGCGCGGACGACCTCTGCAACGCCGCCATCTGCGGGTCGAGATCGGGGCGGCGCTCCCAGTAGGTGTCCTCGACATTATGCTGCAGATAGACCAGGAACACCCCCAGCATCCCGCCCAGCATCGAGGCCGCGAAATAGACGCCCAGCCCCGCCCAGCCCGAGAGCGCCCAGATCAGCGCCACCCAGGCCAGCACCGCGAGGTTGTGCAACACCACGCCCGCCGCCCCGAACCGTGCCGCGTTCTTGGGCCAGCGGTAACGGATGAAATAGGTGAAGAGCGCGCCCACCGGGATCAGCACGAAGGGGTTGCGGTAGAGCCGGTATTGCAGCCGCTGCCAGAACCCGGCCTCCTCCCACTCGCGCAGGGTCATGGTGTGGATCTCGCCGGTCTCGCGATGCGCCAGGTTGCCGACATTGGCGTGGTGCAGGTTGTGGTTCTGCTTCATCACCTCGAAGGGCGCGAAGGTGAAGGGCGAGACCAGGTGCCCGGCGATCTCGTTCTGGCGACGGGTCTCGAACATCGAGTGATGGCCGAAATCGTGCTGCAACACGTAGAGCCGCACCGCCGAGAAGGCGTGCACCACCATGGCCGGGAGCAGCACCCACCACAGCTGCATGTAGGCGATCGCCAGATAGAGCGAGCCGAAATAGGCCGCGAAGGTGGTCCCCAGGCTCAGCCCCGCCAGGCGGTTGTCCTTGTCGGTGAATTGCCGCGTATGCGCCCTCAGATCCATCGCCCTCGCGCTCCGTTCGATCTGCGATCCCTCGGGGCGCAGGTTAGCGGGGTTTGCGCGCGAGACAAGCCCGCGCGGCCCTCGAATGCCGCCCGCGCCGGCGCGTGGCGGACCGGGCGCCGCCTCCTGCTTCTTTCTGGTCTGAAATACCCAAGCCCCCTCGCCCGCCACCGGGCGCATCGCCGGGGACGGCGCGCGACACCCCTTTTCCCGCCCCGCGCCAGATGCCATACTACGCGCCAATCAACAAAGCATCAGAGCAGCTGCCCATGCCCGACGATCTTCTGGCCCGAAACGCTTCGGGCGACGACTACACAGCCGACGATATCGAGGTTCTCGAAGGTCTCGAGCCGGTGCGCCAGCGCCCCGGCATGTATATCGGCGGCACCGACGAACGCGCCCTGCACCACATGGTGGCCGAGGTGCTCGACAACTCGATGGACGAGGCTGTGGCCGGGCACGCCAACCGGATCGAAGTCGAGCTGCACGAGGACCATTCGGTGACCATCCGCGACAACGGGCGCGGCATCCCCGTGGACCCGCACCCAAAGTTTCCGGACAAATCCGCGCTCGAGGTGATCCTGTGCACGCTCCACGCGGGCGGCAAGTTCTCGGGCAAGGCCTACCAGACCTCGGGCGGCCTGCATGGCGTGGGCTCTTCGGTGGTCAATGCGCTGTCGGATTCCATGGTGGTGCAGGTGGCCCGCAACAAGGTGCTGCATGAACAGCGGTTCTCGCGCGGCAAGCCCTTGGGCCCGGTGGAACAGGTGGGCCAGGCCCCCAACCGGCGCGGCACCACCGTCACCTTCCACGCCGACGCCGAGATCTTCGGCAGCCACCGGTTCAAGCCCAAGCGCCTGTTTCAGCTCGCCCGCTCCAAGGCCTATCTGTTCTCGGGCGTCGAGATCCGCTGGAAATCGGCCATCGACGACGGCGAGACGCCCACGGAGGCCACCTTCCACTTCCCCGGCGGGCTGTCGGATTTCCTGCGCGAAAGCCTCGGGACCGCCTCCACCTATGCCGACGCGCCCTTCTCGGGCCGGGTCGAGTTCCGCGAGAAGTTCGGCCAGCCGGGCTATGTCGAATGGGCGATCAACTGGACGCCCTCGCGCGACGGGTTCATCCAGTCCTACTGCAACACCGTGCCCACCCCCGAGGGCGGCACCCATGTGCAGGGCTTCTGGAACGCGATCCTGCGCGGCATCAAGGCCTATGGCGAGCTGGTGGGCAACAAGAAGGCGGCCCAGATCACCCGCGACGACCTGATGGCGGGGGGCTGCGCGCTGGTCTCCTGCTTCATCGCGGACCCGTCCTTTGTCGGCCAGACCAAGGGCCGGCTGTCCAGCGAATCGGCCAACCGCATGGTCGAGGGCTCGGTGCGGGACCATTTCGACAACTGGCTGGCCTCCGACACCAAATCCGCCGGGGCGATCCTGGATTTCCTCGTGCTGCGCGCCGAGGAACGGCTGCGCCGCAAGCAGGAGAAGGAGACGCAGCGCAAGTCCGCCACCAAGCGGCTGCGCCTGCCCGGCAAACTGGTCGATTGCACCGCCACCGCCCGCGACGGCACCGAGCTGTTCATCGTCGAGGGCGACTCGGCCGGCGGCTCGGCCAAGATGGCGCGCGACCGCAAGACCCAGGCGCTGCTGCCGCTCCGGGGCAAGATCCTCAACGTGCTGGGCGCGGCCAGCTCGAAACTGGGCTCGAACGCCGAGATCTCCGACCTGACCCAGGCGCTCGGCGTGGGGCTGGGCTCGAAGTTCAACATCGACGATCTGCGCTATGACAAGATCATCATCATGACCGACGCCGACGTGGACGGGGCGCATATCGCCTCGCTCTTGATGACGTTCTTCTTCTCGCAGATGCGCCCGATGATCGACGCGGGGCATTTGTATCTCGCCTGCCCGCCGCTCTACCGGCTGACGCAGGGGGCGAGGCGGGTCTATTGCCTCGACGAGGCCGAGCGCGAAATGTGGCTGGAGAAGGGCTTGGGCGGCAAGGGCAAGATCGACGTGAGCCGCTTCAAGGGCCTGGGCGAGATGGACGCCAAGGACCTGAAAGAGACCACCATGAACCCCGAGACCCGCAAGCTGATCCGCGTGACCATCGACGAGGACGAACCGGGCGAGACCGGGGATCTGGTCGAGCGGCTGATGGGCAAGAAGCCGGAATTGCGGTTCCAGTACATCCAGGAGAACGCGCGCTTCGTGGAGGAGCTGGATGTGTAATTGACGTATAGCAGGAAGTTAGCTACATGAGAACATCTGCTGAGCGGATAGTGGTGCGGGCTGGCCTGGCAGGGGTGGAACCCTGCGCGGACCGGGCCGTGAGCCCGAAAAACTCCCTTGTGGAAGGGGAGCCTATTCATCATAAACCGCGCCCATCGCCTTGACAACCGCAGATATCTTTTCCGCCTCCGCCCTGGACAGATCAAACGGCACACCCGCCAACCTAACAATCAAATTCGGCCGTATGGCGATGGGAACGTCCATCAATTCCGGACACGCATCAGCCTCGGGCCTTGCCTTCATACCACCAGCCCCCGAGTCATTCACGCTTCCCTGACTCGAAGCCATCGGGTCTCGCTGTTTGCGCGCAGCGGGCGATTTAGGCTTTTTGGCAGCCCCTCCTACTGGCCTGAATCCGGCCGGATCTGCTTTATACCTGAGAAAGTCTGAAACGGCAGTCGTCAGCCTAGATTTGTACACTTGCAAAGATTGGGGACTATATTCAGCGCCACGGAGGTTATTGAAGCGCGCAGACAAATCCTCAATGTCGAGTTCACGCAGATCGCTGGCCTCGCCCGGCTCAAGGACCTCAAACATCTTGGAACAGGCACCCTTTCTGGACGCAATTGTGTTTTTGTTGGCGAGCCTTTTTTTCGCTATATAGTCCAAGAACTCCATCAGCGCCTCGGCAGAATACTCCAGAGACATTGGAACGCTCATAACGAATCTCCTTCTGATGCTTTTTAACCTGATCTCATCAAC
>DOIS01000367.1 GCA_003511785.1 Paracoccaceae bacterium | reverse complement strand
GCAGATGGCGGCGCTTCATCCGCTTCAGGATCAAATCGTCGCCATGCTGAAGCGACAGGTGCAGATGCGGCATCAGGCGCGGTTCGGTGGCGATGGCTTGCATCAGTGCCTCGTCCACCTCGATCGAGTCGATGGACGAGATGCGCAGCCGGGGCAGGTCGGGTACCAATATCAGAATGCGCAACACCAGGTCGCCGAGCTTCGGCTGCGCCGGCAGATCGGCCCCCCAGGAGGTCAGGTCCACCCCGGTAAGCACCACCTCGTTATAGCCCCGGTCCACCAGACGCTTGATCTGATCGACCACCACGCCCGCCGGCACGCTGCGCGAATTGCCCCGTCCATAGGGGATGATGCAGAAGGTGCAGCGATGATCGCAGCCGTTCTGCACCTGAACATAGGCCCGGCTTCGCGTGCCGAATCCGTCGATCAGATGGCCGGCCGTCTCCTGCACCGACATGATGTCATCGACCTGCACGCGCTCGGTCTCGCCCACGAAATCGGCGGCCATGCCCGCCCACGTCTCGGGCTGCATCTTCTCGGTGTTGCCGATCACCTTGTCGACTTCGGCCATCAAGGCGAAGGTCTCGGGCTCGGTCTGGGCGGCGCAGCCGGTGACGATGATCCGTGCGTTCGGGTTCTCGCGTCGCAGCTTGCGGATCTCCTGGCGGGCCTTGCGCACGGCCTCGCTGGTCACGGCACAGGTGTTCACCACCAGCGCGTTCTCCAGCCCGGCCTGCGCGCCCAATTCCTTCATCGCCTCGGTCTCGTAGGCGTTCAGGCGGCATCCCAGCGTCGTGAAACGCGGCGCGCTCATGCCACGCTCTCCAGGAAGGCGCGGGTCAGGACGCCATCGGCCACGTGCATGGTGGGCCCGGCCATCCAGACGCCATCCTCGCGCCAGTCCACGTCGAGGGTGCCACCATCAAGGTCGATCCGCATCCGCCGCCCGGTCAGGCCGCGCCGGGCCGCCGCAACGGCGGTCGCGCAGGACGAGGAGCCGGAGGCCAGCGTCACGCCCACCCCGCGCTCCCAGACACGCATGCGGATACGATCGGGGCCGATCACCTGCGCCACCTGCACATTGGTGCGCTGCGGGTAGAGCGGGTGATGCTCGTAGCGTGCGCCGAATTCGTCCAGCGGAATCGCCTCGGCATCCTCCACGAAGAAGGTGCAATGCGGGTTGCCCATGCCGGTGGCGACGGGGCCGCCCTCAATCGGCAATTCCAGCGTATCCATGGCCTCTGCCAGGGGAATGTCTTGCCATTCGAGTTGCGGCGGCCCCATGTTCACCGCGGTAATGCCGTCGCCCAGGTCCCGCACCGGCAGACGCCCGCGCCCCGTGGTCAACACCAGCTCGGCCCGGCCAGTCTGATCCATCAGGTGCCGGGCGATGCAGCGCGTGGCGTTGCCGCAGGCGTCCGATTCCGAGCCGTCGGCATTGTAGAAGACAAGGTGCGCGTCGGCGTCGGCGGCCGTTCGGATCACCGCCAGCTGGTCGAAGCCGATCCCGCGATGCCGGTCGGCAATGGCCGCGATCAACGCCCGGGACAGGACCGGCAAAGCCTGACGCCCGTCCAAAACGACGAAATCGTTCCCCAGGCCATGCATTTTCATGAAGGGCAGATGATATGTGTCCGGCTGTGCCATGGCCGGCATATAACCCCGCCCCGAAACCGAATCCAGAGCACGTCCCGATTTATGCGAAAAGAGGTCTTGACCACCCGCCCCGCCTTGCATAGTTAGCGCGCCTATCAGCACCGCATGCTTGCGGTTCTGACGTGAAAGTGGGCCGTTAGCTCAGTTGGTAGAGCAACTGACTTTTAATCAGTGGGTCGCAGGTTCGAATCCTGCACGGCTCACCACTTTACTTCTATCACTACCTGCCAAGGGCGCTTTTTAGCTTGCCCGTTACCGTGCGGCCCAAGGGCGTGCTCTGGGTCGGGCGGGCGTCATAGCCTTCCGTCCGCCAATGGGGTAAGCGGAACTTCGTGCCGTAAATTGCGCGTCACAGGGGAAGGCTTTCGCCGATGGACATCACGCTCATACTTTCACTGCTCGCCTTCCTGCTGGTGATCGGCTTCGTGGCTGGTATCATCGCGGGGCTGCTGGGGTTGGGCGGTGGCATCGTGCTGGTGCCGGCCTTCTATTTCGCTTTCACGGCGCTCGGGTTCGCCGGGGGGCACGTGATGCAGGTCTGTGTCGCCACGTCGCTGGCCACGATCGTGGTCACGTCGACGCGCTCGCTTCAGGCGCATCATCGCAAGGGGGCGGTCGATGGGGGGATCCTGCGCGGTTGGGCCCCGGGTATCGTGCTTGGGGCGCTGCTTGGCGTTGTGGTCGCGGCGCAGGTCGATTCGCGCGTGTTGACCGGCATTTTCGGCGTGCTGGGTGTGCTGGTGTCGATCCACATGGCCTTGGGATACCAGCCCAAGCGCAGCGAAGAGCGTTTGCCACAAGGCGCGGCGAAAGGCGCGATCAGCGGGCTTGTGGGGTTCCTGTCCGTGCTCATGGGGATCGGTGGCGGCACCTTCGGGGGGCCGATCCTGACATTCAGCGGCCTGACCGTGCATCGCGCCGTCGCAACCGCGGCCGGGTTCGGGCTGCTGATCTCGGTGCCCTCGGTGATCGGGTTCCTGGCCACGGGCCATGGCGTCGAGGGGCGCCCTCCTTATACATTCGGATTCGTGAACGGTCCCGCGTTTCTCATCACCATCCTGATGACCACCATATCGGCACCGATCGGGGCCAACCTGGCGCACCGGCTTCCGGCCGCGCGGTTGAAACGCGTGTTCGCGGTGTTCCTCATGCTGGTCGCAGGACGCATGTTGCTGAAAGCCTTCGGCGTCTGACAAGGTGCGCGGCCAGCTTCGGCATTTGACTTTGTTCTTATTTTGTTCTATACTGTGGAGCAGAATGGAGGGCAATGGAATGCATCTCTCTCACCATCCCGCAACGGAGTTCGCCAGCAACGATTACCATCGCTTGCCGGTCACGGAGAAACAACTGGCCTATGCGCGCAAGATCGCGGCGCGCGCATCCCTGGCCATCCCCGACGAGGTCTGCGCGGATCGCCGCGCCATGTCGGCCTGGATCGACGCGCATCGTCCCCAGTCGGTGACGAGGCGGGAGGGCGCCAATCACCCCTCATCGAAACAGGTCGCTTTCGCCGAGCGGATCGCACGGATCAAGCGGCGCAACGTGCCGCCGGAGTGTTTCCGGGACCGCACGACCATGTCGCGCTGGATCGACAGCAATCGATAAGGGCGCGTTACCATTCGCGCGTTCGTCTTGACGCCGCCCTTGGAACCGGGTTTCTGGACGCGGGTCCGGTGTCACGCGAGGAACACATGAAGATCGGGATTCTTCAAACGGGGCGCACCCCCGAGGAAATGCGCCAGGCGCATGGCGATTACGACGACCTGTTCAAGCGTCTACTGGCCGACCGGGGGTTCTCGTTCGAGACCTACCCGGTTCTTGACGGGGTGTTTCCGCAGGACGTGCATGACGCCGATGGCTGGCTGATTACCGGCTCCAAATTCGGCGCCTATGAGCCCCATGATTGGATCCCGCCGCTGGAAGACTTCCTGCGCCGCGCCTATGCGGCGGATGTTCCGATCATCGGCGTCTGTTTCGGGCATCAGATCCTCGCACAGGCGCTGGGCGGTCGGGTCGAGAAGTTCAGGGGCGGTTGGGCGGTCGGCGCGATCGACTATGACCTCGACGGCAGCGACCGCAAGGAGACGATCATGGCCTGGCACCAGGACCAGATCACCGCCTTGCCCGAGGAGGCCCGCGTGTTGGGCCGCAACGCGTTCAGCCCCCATGCGATTCTGGCCTACGGCAACCGGGCATTCACCGTGCAGCCGCACCCGGAGTTCAGCCGGTCTTTCGTCGAAGACCTGATCGAGGCGCGCAGCGACGTGATCCCCCCGGAGGTCGCTGAACAGGCACGGTCGCGGCTGGATGCGCCCTTGACCTCGGCCGATTTCGCCGACCGGCTCGAGCGGTTCTTCAAGACACGTGAAATCTGAACCGGCGCGGCGACCTCGGCCCTGTCATCAGGCTGGCTTGACCCGGTCGGGATGGGCGTCTGCAAAGGCGGGGTGGGAAGCGCAGGCCTCGGCCACGTCGAGCAGCCTGGGCATGTCGTCGATCTCGACCCCCCACCGGCGGGCATTGTAGACCTGCGGCATCAGGCAGATGTCGGCCAGACCGGCGGCGTCTCCGCAGCAATAGGGCGTCTGCTTCCATGCGCCCAGCATCTCTTCGAATGCCAGCAGCCCGGGGCGGATGAACCGCGCCATCCAAGCCTCGCGCACCCCCTCGCCGGGGGGCGATCTCGGCGGCATAGGCGACGACCTGTAGGTTGCAGACCGGGTGGATGTCCACCGCGATCGCATGGGCCAGGGCCTGCTGTCGGGCACGTTCGACCGGGTCCTCGGGCAGAAGGCCCAGACCGCGCGTGCGGTCGAGATAGTCGAGAATGGCCAGGGATTGGGTCAGGCGCACCCCGTCGATCTCCAGCACCGGCACCGGCCCCTGGGGGTTGCGCGCCAGGTTGTCAGGCGCCTTGTGCTCCCGCTTGACCAGATCGACCGGCACCGTGCGATAGTCGATCCCGGCCAGGTTCAGCGCGATCCGCAGCCGATAGCTCGCGGAGGACCGCCAGTAGTCATAAAGAACCGTTTCGCTCACTCACCCCTCCCGCATGCGAACAGCCGGCGCCGAGCCGGCTGCCCTGTCTTGTGCCGGTCGCTCAGACGTCCTTGAGTTCCTTGGCGTGCATCCATTCGGCGTGTTTCGGCGCCTTCTTGGTGCGCGACCATTCTTCGAGCATGTCCCATTTGACCGCGTCAAGCTTGGACAGCATGGCCTCTTCTTCCGGGTCCGGGCACGCCAGTTCCACGCGGTGCCCGTTCGGGTCGAAGAAATAGATCGAATGGAAAATGGAATGGTCGGTCACGCCCAGAACGTCCACCCCGTTCGCCTCGAGATGGTCCTTGAATTCGATCAGCGCATCGCGGTCCTTCACCTTGAAGGCGATGTGCTGCACCCATTCCGGCGTGTTCGGGTCGCGGCCCATCTCGGGCTTGGTCGGCAACTCGAAGAAGGCCAGCACGTTGCCGTCACCCGCATCCATGAAGATGTGCATGTAGGGGTCGGGCTCGTGGGTCGAGGGGACGTGATCCTCGGCGATGGCCAGGATGAAGTCCATCTTGAGCATCTTGTTGTACCACTCGACCGTCTCCTTCGCGTCCTTGCAGCGATAGGCGACATGGTGGATTTTCTCGATCTTCATGGCTCAATCCTCCTGTTTGAGCGTGGCGGCGGCGAGCGCCTGGCGCAGTACGTCGCGGTCGCCGATATGGTTGGCCAGGATCAGCAGGAGACGGGCGTTGAACGCGTCGCTCTCTTTCTTGTCGAGGCCCTCATGCGCGGCCAGCAGATCGGCGTAGACGTCGTCCGCGCGGTCGAGATTGGGGGTCAGGATCAGATCGGCCATGGGGTTACTCCTTGCCGGTGGCCCGGCGGATCGCGTGCCGGAACAGGTTTTCATCATAGCTGGGCCGCCGCGCGGCCACGTGCTGGTCGGGTCGGATCAGGTAGACGCCCGACTCGCAGTCGCCGAGGTACCGCGCCTTCAGCGCCATGGTCGGGTCGTCCTTGATCGACAGGGCCAGGCGTTCGACCTCGATCCCGTCCTCCTCGATCAGGTCGGGCGCCTCGGCGTCGATGGTCAGCAGGATGAACTTGCCGCCCAGCTTCTCCAGCAGGAACCCGTCGCCCAGCGGCGCGTCGGGGCAAGGCGAGCCGGGCCGCGTGCGCGCGGGCCCGCCCATCGCGTCGGCCGAGTTGAGCGGCGAGCCGTCATAGGTGCAGGGCACGCTCAGCCGGCCCGAATTGACCAGCGGCCGGGCGAATTCATGGACTTCGGCCAGGTCCAGCACCGCATCGCGCAGGATGCGCGACATGTCGGATTTCGGCGTGATGAAATCGGTCGAGCGGGTCGAGTTCAGGATGTTCTCGTCCGCGCCATGGATGCGCTCGACGTCATAGCTGTCCAGCAGGGTCTCGGGGGCCTTGCCGTCGATCACCAGTTTCAGCTTCCAGCCCAGGTTGTCGGTGTCTTGCAGGCCGGAATTGGCGCCGCGCGCCCCGAACGGGCTGACCTGGTGCGCCGCATCGCCTGCGAACAGCACCCGGCCATGTCGGAAGCTCTCCATCCGGCGGCACTGGAACGTGTAGATCGAGACCCATTCCAGCTCGAACTCCACGTCGTCCCCCAGCATCTGCTTGAGGCGCGGGATGACGTTCTCGGGGCGCTTTTCCTTCTCCTTGTCGATGTCCCAGCCCAGTTGCAGGTCGATGCGCCAGACATTGTCCGGCTGCTTGTGAAGAAGCGCGGATTGCCCCTTGTTGAAGGGCGGGTCGAACCAGAACCAGCGCTCGGTGGGGAAATCCGCTTCCATGACCACGTCGGCGATCAGGAAATTGTCCTCAAACACCCGGCCCTGGAAATCCAGGCCCAGCATGGACCGCGCCGGGCTTCCGGCGCCGTCGCAGGCGATCAGCCAGTCGGCCTCGATGTTGTAGGAGCCTTCGGGCGTGTCGATCTCGAGTGCCACATGCGTGTCGTGGGTGCCGATGGCGCTGACCTTGTTGCGGCCGCGGATCTCGATGGGCGCGCCTGCGTCCTGCATCTCGCGCACACGCTGAACCAGGTATTCCTCAAAATAGTATTGCTGAAGATTGATGAAGGCGGGCCGCGCGTGGCCCTCCTCCGGCAGAAGGTCGAACTCGAAAACCTTGCGGTCGTCGAAGAAGACCTTGCCCAGGTTCCATTTCACACCCTTCTCGACCATCGGCTCACCGCAGCCCAGCCGGTCGAGGATCTCCAGCGGGCGCTTGGCATAGCAGACCGCGCGGCTACCGAAGCTGACCTTGTCATTGTCGTCCAGCACGACGACCTCGACCCCCTGTTGCGCCAGGTCGATGGCGGCGGCCAGGCCCACCGGACCGGCGCCGATCACGACCACCTTGTGGCGCACCGGGCTGGGCGCGTCCTGGTCGGGGCTTCGCTCATAGGCGTAAAGCGGCACTTCGAAAATCTTGTTCATGCGGTGTCCTCCCCCCTCGGGAACATGTCGGGATCGCGGTATGGGCGGGAGCGCGAGACGGGCCGCGCCCCCGTTGGTCTCGTCAGCCCTGCAGGGCCTCCCACATCTCGACATCGCGCTCGGCGGTCCAGATGCGGGGGGTGTCGATGCCGCGCGCCTCGTCGAAGGCGCGGGCCACGTTGAACGGAAGGCAATGCTCGTAGATCGCGTAATCGGCGAATTTCGGGTCGCATTCCGCACGCACGGCGTCCCAGGCTTCCTTGAGCGTGCCGTTGCGGGCCGCGACCCTGGCCGCCGGGCGATAGGTGCTCTCGACGAAATCGCGGGTGTTCTCGATGGCCGCGTTGACCATCTCGCGGCCCACCAGCGCGTCGCCCCGGCCGGGCGCGATGGCGTCCACGTCGAAGGCCTTGATCTCGTCCAGCGTGTCGCCCCAGTCGGAGAAATGCCCGTCGCCGCAATAGCAGGCCGAGTGGTATTCCACGATGTCGCCGGTGAACATCACGTTCTGATCGGGCACGTGAATCACGATGTCGCCCGCCGTATGGGCCCGGCCCAGGTGCATCAGATCGACGCGGCGGTTGCCGAGATAAACGGTCATCGTGTCGCTGAAGGTGGTGGTGGGCCAGGTCAGGCCCGGGATGCTCTCATGCCCTTCGAAGAGGCGGGGGAAACGCTGGAACTCGCTGTCCCAGTCCTCCTGCCCGCGTTCCACGACCATCGCCCGCGCCATGTCAGACATGATGATCTGCTGCGCGCCGAAGGCGGATGCGCCCAGCACGCGGACGGCGTGGTAATGGGTCAGCGCCACATGTGTGATCGGCTTGTCGGTCACCGAGCGCACGCACTCGATCACCTTGTTGGCAAGGCGCGGGGTGGCCTGCGCCTCGACGATCATCACGCTTTCGTCGCCGATGATCACGCCCGAATTGGGGTCCCCCTCGGCGGTGAAGGCGTAAAGCCCTTCGCCCACTTCGGTAAAGCTGATCTTCTTCTCGGTCATGTCGCCTTGCGAAGCGAATGCCTTTGCCATGGTCTTGTCCTTCTCTCGATGCGGTGGGTTGAAAACCCACCCTACGGATGTGTTGCGGTTGGCGCGGGGTCAGCGCGCGAACGGATCGTCCAGCGCGGGCAAAACCTTGCCCACGCAGTCTCCGAACCCGATGGTGTATCCATCGCCCTTCGCCGCGCCCTTGAGCGTCAGCGTATCGCCGTCCTCGATGAAACTGCGGGTCTCGCCGGTCTCGAGCGTGATCGGCTCCTTGCCGCCCCAGCTGAGTTCCAGCAGCGAGCCGCGCTCGTGCTTCTCGGGCCCCGAGATCGTGCCCGAGCCCAGCAGGTCGCCCACGTTCATCGGACTGCCGGCCGTGGCATGGTGCGCCAGTTGCTGGGCCGAGGAGTAATACATCTCCTTGTAGTTCGTGCGCGCGATGGTGCTGGCCTCCTTCCCCTCCGGGGCCATCGTCACCGACAGGTCGATATCGTAGAGCATCGGCCCGCGATCCTTGAGGTGATCCAGAAGCTCCACCTCGCGCTCGGGCGTGTCGCAGCGAAACGGCTCCAGCGCCGCCTTGGTCACGATCCAGGGGCTGATCGAAGTCGCCGTGGCCTTGGCCTGGAACGGCCCCAGAGGCTGGTATTCCCAGGCCTGGATGTCGCGCGCCGACCAGTCGTTGAGCAGCACGTAGCCGAAGATGTGGTCGTCGGCCTCCTGCACCGTGATCGGCCCGTCCGAGGGGGTGCCCACGATGGCGCCCATCTCCAGCTCGATATCGAAGCGCGCGCAGGGCGCCCAGCGGGGTTTGTTGTCGTTCGGACCCTTGAGTTGCCCCCAGGGTCGCCGCACATCGGTGCCCGACACGACCACCGACGAGGCGCGGCCGTTATAGCCGATGGGGATGTGCAGCCAGTTGGGCGGCAGCGCGTTCTCGGGGCCGCGGAACATGGTGCCCACGTTCATCGCGTGATGCTTGCCGGCGTAAAAGTCGGTGAACTCGCTGACCGCGAAGGGCATGTGCATCTGCGCGTCGGCCTGCGGCACCAGAAGCGGTTCGACCTTGTGCCGCGCCTCGGCACCTTCGGCCAGGAGCATGGTCAGTTGCTCGCGCAGGGCGGCCCAGACGGCGGGGCCTTCCTCCATGAGCTCGTTCCAGAGCGGCACGTCGAAGAGCGGCGCGTCGGACAGAGCGATCAGCCCCTCGGCCTCGGCCGCGGTCACGTCGAGGATCATGTCGCCGATGGCCACGCCGCAGCGCGGCTCGCCGCCTTCGGTCGAGAACACGCCATAGGGCAAATTGTTGAGCGGGAAGGGGTGGTCGGGCGAATTGGCGCTGTCTACCCAGCTTTTCATCAGGGGCACGGGGTTTCGTCCTTTCTGCACGGGGAGGGGTGTCGCACCGCATCCCCTGCTTCTTCTCGTTGTCAAATACCGCGGGGGTGAATGGCCGCAGGCCAGAGGGGGCAGAGCCCCCTACTTTTTCCCCGGGGTGCCGTCGAATTTCTTCTCCAGGCTGTCCCAGCAGTCGATATAGTCGTCCTGCAACGGGGCCTCCTTCGCGGCGAAGCCGGTGAGGTGCTGCGGGAAGCGGGTTTCGAACATGAAGGACATGGTGTTGTCCAGCTTCTCGGGTTTCAGATCGGCATTGGATGCGCCCTCGAATGCGGTCTTGTCCGGCCCGTGCGGCAGCATCATGTTGTGCAGGCTCATGCCGCCGGGCACGAAGCCCTGCGGCTTGGCGTCATACTGGCCATAGATATTGCCCATCAGCTCGGACATGATGTTCTTGTGATACCAGGGCGGGCGGAACGTGTCCTCGGCCACCATCCAGCGTTCGCGGAACAGCACGAAGTCGATATTGGCCGTCCCCGGCATGCCCGAGGGCGCGGTCAGCACGGTGAAGATCGACGGGTCCGGGTGGTCGAACAGGATCGCGCCCACGGGGCAATAGGTGCTCAGGTCATACTTGTAGGGCGCGTAATTGCCATGCCAGGCCACCACGTCCAGCGGGCTTTGCGCGATCTCGGTCTCGTGGAACTGGCCGCACCACTTGATGGTCAGGCGCGAGGGCACTTCACGATCTTCGAACGCCGCCACCGGCGCCTTGAAATCGCGCGGGTTGGCCAGGCAATTGGCCCCGATAGGCCCGCGGGCGGGCAGCTCGAATTTCTGGCCGTAGTTTTCGCAGACAAAGCCGCGCGCCGGGCCTTCCAGAACTTCGACGCGATAGACCAGCCCGCGCGGAATGATGGCGATCTCCTGCGGGGCCAGGTCGATGATCCCAAGCTCGGTGGCAAAACGCAGGTGGCCCTCCTGGGGCACGACCAGCAATTCGCTGTCGGCGGA
>DOIS01000098.1:11379-14178 GCA_003511785.1 Paracoccaceae bacterium | reverse complement strand
GGCAGGCTCAATCCTTTTTTCCCCACATATCGATCATCTGGTTGATTTTCTGTTGGTCTTCGGGATCGAGCTTGCTGAACTTGCGGAAGAACGCCTCCTTCAGAACCTCGTCGCCGGGCTCCTCGCTGTCATCGAGCAGGTAATCGGTCGTGACCTCCAGTGCCTGGGCTATGCGGGTCAGCTTTTCGCCGGACGGTTTTCGGGTATCACGGTTCTCGAGCTCCCAAAGATAGCTTTTGCTGGAGTCGGTCAGCGCCGCGAGTTTGTCGAGGGAGTATCCCTTCTCCCTGCGGTGGCGCTTGATCTTGGCGCCGAGGGACGTGGTCATCGTATCATCCTTGGTTTCCTTGGTTGGAGGACGTTTGCTCGCTATGCCGAACAAAATTGTGCCGCGCAAGTAGACCTGACGCTTTGTTCGGTATATATCGAACATGATCGTATCGCATTTTCGCGATTCTGTCGTCCTCCTTCCTCCCAGGCTTAGAAAGGCCACGTCATGACAGCGATTGCTTCCTTCCTCCGCAAAACCCCGATTCCCCGGCTGCAGGACTATTTTACCGCAGGCGGCTTCACCTCCCTTCCTCCGGTCGACTGGACCAAACCCGAGCCGGAGGTTGTCGAGCCTTTGATCAAGGCCGTCGACGACATGGACGAGGCTGAAAAGCAGCGCGTCATCCTTGACGCTGGGCGCGTTGTGGCCCTCGCAGATGAGCCCGGGCAGAATGCCTTGCAGAATGTCGTGCTGGATCGCGCGACGTTCGACACGCTCGAGGGCCCCAACAATCGGTCACTCTGGGTGTTCTTGAACGAGGCAGACCGGTTCCGGCTGGCCGAAGAGGTCCGCTACAACGACGAGCGTCGGCGCGGTCGGTCCTGGAGCGGCTTCGGTGTCGATGAAGGTCTGAACGTAAAGACAGACTCGATCTCGGTTGCGGCCTTCACTGCCGCGATCCGTGAACGGTTTGAGACGCCCAATGTGCATGTCGACATCTTTGATCGCCACCGGGTGATCCTCGACGGTGAAGAATGTGAACTCGTTCAGGTGGCCGTCTACCGCGAAGGCCGGCCCGAGGACATGTTGGGTTTCGATGCCAACAGCACGTTGGCGCGACGGATCGTCAAACCTGTGTTCGAAGCAGCATTGACCTATGAGGCGGCGACCGGCGTGATCGAGGTCGTGGCCAAGACGCGCGAGGATCGCATGGATCTCACGCGTTTCATGGCGCGTGACCTGCTCGGCATTGCCATTGACGAAAAGCAACAGCTGCCGCTGCGGGAATACGATCTCAGCATGCTGCTGCAGCCGTTCGATTTTCCGACCGATCCGGCAGACGGGATCGCCGGTGTGACCGTCAAGGAACTGCGGTTGATGGATCTCGGCGATGCTAAGGAACGCATCACGCTGGAGTCCATGTCCGGCGCGGACCGGACGATCTGGCAGATGGCCGAGCATCGCATTGGTCTGGACATCGGCGGCGGTTCCTTCGTCCACGGGATTACCGGTGAGGTGCCGGAATGGGTGATCACCCGGGCGCGTTTCACGATCAAGTTCCACCCCGGTCCATCCGGCGGGCGCGGCAAGTCTCTGTCTCTGACCGTGACCATGCCGCATGGTTGCAACCTGAAGGACATGACGCCGCAAGAGCGCCTGATCGGCGAGAAGTACCTGCGGCTCTGGGGCATCCTGAAAGACGACACCGACGAAGGCGACGTCCTTGAGTAAGCGTGCTATCGACCTTCTGCTGCGGGCCATGGAAGCCCGCAGCGCGTCTCTTCAGGTATCGGCGCTGCACCAGGTCTCGCGCGCTGCGACCGAAGCATTGATCACGGCCAAGCTGCTGGTGCCTAGCGGGCATGTCCCGGTCGTCGCCGGGATGGATGACTATGAGGATGAACCCATTGAGGCCACCTGGTCGGCCGAGCTGAAGTCATTCGGCTATCACGACAGCATTGGCCGATGGATCACTGTGACCGATCAGGACATCGCGGCGTGCAGGGTCGACTATGGTCTGGCCCTCGCCAAGATGCTGGTGGCGTTCGAGCGTGCCGGGCCCTCCCGTCCGACACCTTTGATTGCCGATCTCATCTGGGATGTGGGCACCATCAAGCTTGCCGGAGCGAAAGCTCCGGTTCCCGTCTGGTTCGCCCGCCGGCTCAGCGATCCGCGTGTCCGGGCGCAGCTTGAGGCGCTGATTGCACGCAAGCCGCCGCACGAAATCCGCATCATCCTGACATCGACGGCCGGTGGGCGCAGCCCGGAGATCTCCCGGAAGCGAAATCACATCATCAGTGTTGCGGATGTCGCGGGTGATCCGGCCAAGCTCGCGATCTCACCGCAGATCCTCGGTGCGCGGGTGTTCCCCGGGCAAGCGCAGCGTCGTTTCCCGATCGATCATTCGGATGACTACGGCATCGTCTGGCTACGCGGCGAAACCCTCACCTTCGGCAGCGACAAGCAGCGGCAACTCCTGGGGCTTTTGTTCGAGGCCTATTGGTCAGGTTCGCCTGTATGCCGGACGGCGGTCGTCCTTTTCGAGGCGGGCTACGGGGACAGCACGAACGCGTTCTCCAAGGTTTTCAGCGGTCGCGACGACTGGCGCGCCTTCATCAAATACGCCGACGGAAATTGTTGGATTGAGCCCTGAATCAATCAGGTACCGCTGATTCAAAGGCCGTCCATCAGGGCGGCCTTTTGCTTTTGTCACCTTCCTACCGGCTTCCCTACAAGTGCCCTTCCTCAGCCCTACCACCCCCTCCGCCATGTTGGTCCCGCAACTGTTCGCAAAATCCCCAAGGAGG
>DOIS01000098.1:9331-10971 GCA_003511785.1 Paracoccaceae bacterium | reverse complement strand
ACGCTGGAGCGTTGGCGGTGGACGGGCGAAGGCCCGAAATTCATCAAGCTCGGCGGCCGCGTGATCTACCGCTTCGAAGATGTCGAGGCGTTCGAGGCCGAGCGGATCCGCGGCGCAGACGGCGAACCCCATCGCCCGATGTCGGCGTAAGGGGGCTGCAATGACGATCCCTAACCACATCACACTCGCAGATGTTCCCGCCATGCCCGTCGGCGAGATCGCTGCGCTTTCCGCAGACCAACTGGCGCTGCTGCAAGAGGCGGCACAACAGGACCTCCAGCGGGCCAAGACGGTGTCCGACTGGCTCGAAGGCGCGATCGCCTTGAAATACGCGGACCGGGCAGCGGAGTGCCGCCGCGACGCGGGCAAAGATACCGGCACGGTTCGCCTCAAAGACGGCAATGTCACCGTGACCGCTGATCTCCCCAAACGCATCGATTGGGACCAGGCGTTGCTTGCGCAGGTCGCGGAGAACATTGCCGCGGCGGGCGAGGATCCTGCGGAGTTCATCGAAACCACGCTTAAGGTGTCGGAACGCAAATATGCCGCCCTTCCTGAGAGCTGGCGCAAGGGCTTCGAGCCCGCGCGCACGGTCCGCACTGGCAAGCCGAAGTTCCGCCTGGTGCTGAACGAGGAGGTGCGCTGATGGCCATTTCTCTCGCTTCCCTGTGTACAGCATCGGTGCTGACCCCGCCGCGCATCCTGATCCACGGCGTGGCGGGGGTGGGCAAATCCACCTTCGCGGCCGATGCTGACCGGCCGGTCTTCCTCATGACCGAGGATGGCCTGGGCAAGCTGCAGGTGCCGCATTTCCCGCTCGCGACAAGTTATGCGGAGGTGGCCGAGGCGCTTGATGCGCTGCTGAACGAGGACCATGATTTTGGCACGGTCGTCGTCGACAGCGTCGACTGGCTGGAGCCGCTGATCTGGGCCGAGGCCTGCAAACGCAATGGCTGGGCCTCGATCGAGACGCCGGGCTTCGGCAAGGGCTATGCCGAGGCGCTGACCATCTGGCGTGAGTATCTCGGCAAGCTCAACGTGCTGCGGGACCGCAAGGGCATGGTGGTCATCCAGATCGCCCATACTGACATCAAGCGTTTCGACAGCCCCGAGCACGAGCCCTACGACCGCTATGTGATCAAGCTGCAGACCCGCGCCTCGGCGCTGCTGCAGGAGCATTCGGACGTGGTGCTCTTCGCCAACTATCAGATCTCGGTCGCGAAATCCGATGTCGGCTTCAACAAGAAGGTGACCCGGGCGCTCGGGTCCGGTGCGCGCGTCATGCACACCGAAGAGCGCCCCGCCTTCCTCGCCAAGAACCGTTACGGCCTGCCGGACACCCTGCCGCTTTCGTGGGCGGAGTTCCTCGGCGCGATGCCGCAGCCTGAATAATCCAGAAAGGACAATACCATGGCACGTTTCGATACGTCCTTCGACGCGACCGGCGTCGAGCCCAATACCGCATACGAGGTTCTTCCCGCAGGCAAGTACCGCGCCCAGATCGTCGAAAGCGAGATGCGCGTGACACGCAATGGCATGGGCCAATTCCTGTGGCTGATGCTCGATATCCTGGAGGGCGAACACAAGGGTCGGAAGATCTTTGACCAGCTGAACCTGGTGAACCCGAACCCGACCACGGT
>DOIS01000098.1:0-8917 GCA_003511785.1 Paracoccaceae bacterium | reverse complement strand
CTCATCCCGATGACCATTCAGGTGACGGTCAAACCGCCCAAGAACGGCTACGGCGAAAGCAACGGCATTCGCTACCTGCTGCCCGAGCCCGGAGCGGCGGCCCGGCAAGCTGCAACACCGCCCACCGGTGGGAATGCCTCCACGCCGCCCGCGAAAATGGCCTCCGCGCCCTGGAACAAGAAGGGCTGAGCCTTCGCGCTGCCCTGCGCCCTGACTGACGGGGCAGCGCGCAACCCCAACTTAAGGATTTTCCCATGTCTGACATGACCAACGCGGCCCCTTTGGCCGCGACCAGTCCCGGCTTGCCTGAAGACCAGCGGCGACTGATCGAGCTCGACGATGCCATCGCCAAGATCCGCACGCAGATCGCCACGGCCGACCTTGCGCGGCAACGCGGTCAGAAGCAAATCGATCCGGACTGGTTTCACCGGGCCCGCACGGCCCTGCGCCACCTGTGCCGCGAGCGCGCGGAACTCTTGGCCCAAGGCACCGGCCGCCGTCGCCGCGAAAAACTCAAGGATGCGCTGATCGGCGTCCTGCGCGAACGCCATGACCCCGAGACATGGAACGGTATTCTGGCTGAGGCCCAGGCCCGTAGCGAACGGGAGGGACTGTAATGGCAGAACTTCCCGAAGCCCCTACGCCGACGCTGACGGCGATCCATGCCGACTATGAGGCGCGCCAGGGCGATGGTTTCCGCGATCACCTCGGGGCATCGATCATCGGCAAATCCTGCGCCCGGGCGCTCTGGTGTGATTTCCGCTGGATCACGCCCGCGCGCCATTCCGGCCGTCTGCTGCGCCTCTTCGAGACGGGGCAGCTGGAAGAGGACCGGCTCGTGCGCAACCTGCGTGCCACCGGGGCGACCGTGCTCGAGGTCGATCCCGAGACCGGTCGCCAGTTCCGGGTCGAGGACCATGGCGGCCATTTCGGCGGCTCGCTCGACGGTGTGGCCCTCGGGCTCCTGGAGGCGCCCAAGACCTGGCATGTGCTGGAGTTCAAGACCCACTCGGTCAGGAGCTTCAACGAGTTGGTCGCCAAGGGCGTCGTTCTGGCGAAACCTCAGCACGCCGCGCAGATGCAGATCTACATGCACCTGACCGGCATCACGCGGGCCCTCTACGTCGCGGTCTGCAAGGACACCGACGCGCTGCATGTCGAGCGTATCGAGGCGGATCGCGCCATGGCCGAGCGCCTGCTGGAAAAGGCAGGACGCATCATCTTCGCCCAGCATCCGCCCGCGCGGATCAGCGAGGACCCGGCCTGGTTCGAATGCCGGTTCTGCGATCATCGTGCGGCTTGCCATGAAGGCGGTGGCGCTGCGGTGACCTGCCGGTCCTGCCTGCATGCGACGCCGGTCGATGGCGGTTGGCAGTGCGCGCGACACGACCGGATGCTGGCGCCTGCCGAACAACGCGCCGCCTGCGGCCGCCATCTCTTCATCCCCGATCTCATCCCGGGCGAGGTCATCGATGCGGGCGACGATGTCGTCACCTACCGCATGGCCGATGGCTCGACCTGGACCAACGACGCCCGTTCCCCGGAGGCCGCGCCATGTTGACCCTGCGCCCTTATCAAGAAGCTGCGATCACCTCGATCTACGGCTATTTCCAGACCCATACCGGCAATCCGCTGGTCGTCATCCCGACCGCGGGCGGCAAGTCGCTCGTCATGGCATCTTTCATCGAGGGCGTGCTTAAAGCCTGGCCCGATCAGCGCATCCTTATCGTGACCCATGTGCGCGAGTTGATCGCGCAAAACTATGCAGAGATGATCGGCCTCTGGCCGGACGCGCCCGCGGGCATCTATTCGGCGGGCCTTGGCAAGCGCGAGGCGCATGCGCGGATCCTCTTCGCGGGCATCCAGTCGATCCACCGCCGCGCGGCCGAGATCGGCCATACTGATCTGGTGCTGATCGACGAGGCGCATCTGATCCCCGGCAAATCGAGCACGATGTATCGGCGCTTCCTCGACGCGCTGAAGGGGATCAATCCGGCGCTCAAGGTGATCGGGCTGACCGCCACGCCGTTCCGGCTCGACTGCGGGATGCTGCACGAAGGGCAGAACGCGCTCTTCACCGACATCGCCTTTGAGGCTCCGGTCCGCGAGCTGATCGACGCGGGGTATCTGAGCCCTCTGGTCTCGAAGCAGCCCGCCACCCGGCTGGATGTATCGAAGGTGGGCACCCGCGCTGGCGATTTCATTGCGCGCGATCTGGCGGCGGCGGTCGATCAGGACGCCATCACCCGCGCGGCCGTCACCGAGATCATCGAGCATGGCCGCGACCGGAAATCCTGGCTGGCCTTCTGCTCGGGCGTCGAGCACGCGCTCCATGTGGCCGAGGAGTTCGGCCGCCAGGGCATCAGCTGCCGCACGATCTTTGGCGACACGCCGAAGGACGAGCGCGATGCGATCCTTCTCGCCTTCAAGCGCGGAGAAATCCGGGCGCTGGCCTCGATGGGCGTGCTGACCACCGGTTTCAACGCGCCGGGCGTCGACCTGATTGCGCTCCTGCGTCCCACGCAATCGGCCGGGCTCTATGTGCAGATGGTCGGGCGCGGCACCCGTCTCGCGCCGGGCAAGGAGAATTGCCTGGTGCTGGACTTCGCCGGCAATGTCCGTCGCCATGGACCGATCGACCTGGTGCGACCCAAACGCCCCGGTGATGGCGGCGGGGGCGAGGCGCCGACCAGGGTCTGCCCGGACTGCGACAGCATCATCGCGCTCTCGGCGACGGAATGCCCGGATTGCGGCTATGTGTTCCCACCGCGTGAGGTGAAGATCGCGCCGACCGCAGCCACTTTGCCCGTCCTGTCGCCCAGGGCACCGCAATGGGTCGCCGTGAGCAACCTGTCCTGCAGCCGTCATGACAAGCGGGGCGGTCGGCCCTCGCTGAAAGTGACCTATAGCTGCGGGCTCACGACCTATCAGGAGTGGATCTGCTTCGAGCATGAGGGCTACGCGCGGCGAAAGGCAGAAGACTGGTGGCGCAAGCGTGCGCCCGGTCAACCAGTGCCATGCAGCGTGAACGAGGCGCTGGCGCTGTCCCGCAGCTTGACCCGTCCCAGCCACATCGCGGTCCGTCCATCGGGTCGGTATTTCGAGATCACCGGTTACAGGTTTGACCCATGCACGCATTCCACAACGGCCTCTGCGCCGTCTGCCACCGGCAACCTCGCGGGTTTGGTTGGTTCGACCCTGTCTTCCCCGTCTCGGACCCGCGACGAGACCGAAGCCGCAAGTTCCTCTGCAGCCGGGCGTGTCAAAACATCTGCCATGGGAGGAAGGGTATGATCGATCCCACACCCAACGAGACCGAGGCGATGACCGTTGGCGGCCAGGAAGGCGGTGCCTTTCTGGAGAGCATCGGCAAGTCCGATCTCGCGACCTTGAGCGCGACCGAATGGGATCAATTTATTGATGTCGTGGTCACCGGCTATTGCGACCATCTGCGCGAACTAGCCGCGCGGGATCGCACCCGGCTCGACGGCATGGTGCCGGAGGTGCCTTTCTGATGCAGAGCCCCTCTCACATGGCGCGCTACGGTGCGCGGCTTGTCACCAATGGCTACGCCATCCTGCCCATTGCGCCGGGCACCAAGAAGCCCGGCCGTTTCCAGCGCGGTAGCTGGGTGGATTACCCGGAGTGGAACCGCCATGCCGCGCGCCCCACGACTGAGGTCGAAGTCGCGACATGGTCTGCCTGGCCCAATTGCGGCGTCGGGCTCGTCGGTGGCGCGGTTGCCGCCATCGACATCGACATTGCCGAAGATGCTGAGCTCGCCTTGAAGATCGAAAAGCTGGCGCGTGATCGCCTTGGCGACACACCGGCGCTGCGCATCGGGCGCGCCCCCAAGCGTTTGCTGGTCTATCGCGCGGCAGAGCCGTTTCGCGGCATCAAACGCCATCCGCTAGAGGTGCTCTGCCTCGGACAACAGTTTCTGGCCTATGCCACCCATCCCGACACGGGCGCACCCTATGCTTGGCCCGAGGAAGGTCTGGCTGACCTCGATATCTCCGACCTCCCGGCTATCACGGCCGATGAGGCGTTGGCATTTCTTGAGGTGGCTCAGCCGATGCTGCCAGAAGGTCTTGTCCAGCGCGGGCTTGTGACGACCTCGTCACCACAGCCCCAACTGACCGGGCACAGCCAGATGGGCACGCTGCCGGCGGTTCAAGCGGCTCTCGAATGGCTGCCAAATGCCGAGCTTGATTACGACAGTTGGATGCGGATCGGCATGGCGCTCAAAGGCGCGCTTGGCAATGATGGCCAACCTGTCTTCGCGCAATGGTCAGCACAGGCTGCCAAGGATGAGCCATCGACCACGCTCAAGGCCTGGACGAGCTTCAGACCGGACCGGATCGGCGCGGGGACGATCTACCATCTCGCCCTGGAGCGCGGCTGGAAGCCCGACGCCTCGCTGCGCCTTGACGGATCCACAGGTTGCGTGGAAACGCATCCCGCTGCAGGGCTGTTGTCACAGTTGGGCAGCCCATCTGAGCCCGATGCGGAAACGGACGAACACACCGCCTACACGCTACATATGCCGGACGGGCTGGTCGGGGATCTGACCGCCTACATGCTGTCGACCGCGAGGCGGCCGCAGCCGCTTCTGTCACTCGGGGCAAGTCTCTGTGCCATCGGCGCGCTCATGGGACGGAACTACCGGACCGAAAGCAATCTGCGCTCAAACCTCTACATCGTCGGCATCGCCGATAGCGGGTCCGGCAAGAACCACGCTCGGGAAATCATCAACGAGGTGTTCTTTGAAGCCGGGCTCGCCCATCACCTCGGCGGCAACAAGATCGCCTCGGGGGCGGGCCTCCTGACGGCGTTGCACCGCCAGCCCGCGATCTTGTTTCAGATCGACGAGTTCGGCATGTTCCTGTCGGCCGCGGCGGATCGCAAGCGCAGCCCGCGCCACATCACCGAGATCCTCGACAACATGACCGAGCTCTACACGGCGGCTGGTGGGGTGTTCCTGGGGGCCGAATACGCCAACCGGGACGGCTCGAATGACCGGCGCGACATCAACCAACCCTGTCTCTGTGTCTATGGCACGACGACACCCCTTCATTTCTGGGGCGCGCTGCAGGGCGCGAATGTCGTGGATGGATCGCTCGCCCGGTTTCTCATCCTGCCCAGCGATGAGGATTACCCTGATGAGAACCTCGCCGCTGGTATTAGGCAGTCACCTTCCGCGCTGATCCACGGGCTCAAGACCCTGGCGGCCGGGGGCGGTCTGCAAAGCGGCAATCTCACCGGAATGACCCCGGGCCAGACAACAGCGGTGAACCCCATCACGGTGCCGATGTCAGACGAGGCCAAAGCCCGTTTCAAGGATTTGAGTGGCATGCTGACAGAGGAATTACGGGCGGCGCGGGGCACGGCCTTTACCGCGATCCTTGCCCGGATCGGAGAAAATGCCCTGAAGCTTTCGCTCATCGTCGCCGTCGGTCGCGATCCGGCACGACCCATAATCGATCTCAGTGCGGCGGAATGGGCCATCGCTTTCGTGCGGAACTTCGCAGCCAGAACCATGGAAGCCATTGAGCGGCATGTGGCCGATACCGAAACGGAGGCACACCTGAAGCGGCTGAAAGAGATTATCCGCGCGGCCGGTGCCAGGGGCATCACCAAGTCTGAGATCACCCGGGCCTCCCAATGGCTGAAGGCGCGGGATCGGGACGAGATCCTGCTGACTTTGATCGAAAGCGGCGACATCACCACAGGCATGCGGGATACCGGGGGACGCCGGGCAATGGTGTATCGGCTGTCGGGCTAAAAGTGTGCTTCTTTCAAATGCGGGCTTTCTTCAATTGAAGGAAGTGAAGGGTCAAGCGCCTGAAAACATGAGTGGTTTTGCCTTCCTTCACTTCTTTCAATCTTTCAAGAGGAGCCTTGTATGTATGTGTTCTCGCGCGCGCGGCTGGAAATAGGATGATGTACCCCATGAAATAATTGAAATATTGAAAGAAGGTATATTACCTATACAGAACAGAGGCTTAAAGCTTGACTTCTTTCAAGCTGCCCGCCTGAAGAAACTGAAGGAAGTGCCGGGCGGCTCATTTGCCCAGCACCTGACATGACCAGACCACCCTTCGGGGCCCGGCGAGACCGCAGCCTTCACCGGCCAGCCCTCTCGCCGCGTCCAGCACATCGAAGAGGAGGTCGTCATGACCCAATCACAAAAGCTGCGCCCCATCCTGGCGCTCGATCTTGGCACTACCACGGGCTGGGCGCTTCGTGGCTTTGACGGGCTGGTCACCACAGGTACCGCGTCATTCAAGCCTGGACGCTACGATGGTGGCGGCATGCGCTATCTGCGCTTCACCAATTGGATCACCGAACTGGATCGGCCGAGCGGCCCGGTTGGCACGATCTGGTTTGAAGAGGTGCGTCGTCACGCCGGCACCGATGCGGCCCATGTCTATGGCGGGCTTATGGCGTCGCTGACCAGCTGGGCAGAGCTGAGGGGTATTCCCTACGAGGGTGTGCCCGTCGGAACCATCAAGCGCCACGCCACTGGCAAGGGCAACGCCAATAAGGCCGCCATGATCGCGGCCGCCAACGCCCGTGGTTTCAGCCCTGCGGACGACAACGAGGCCGATGCCATTGCCATCCTGCACTGGGCGATCGAGACGCAGGGAGGTGTGGCATGAGCTATTTCCCCAAAGGCTACGGCGGCCAGCGCCGCTCACCCGAAGAGGTCAAGCGTGACGGCTGGCGCGAGCAAGGCGTGCTGGCGGTCTCAGTCGATGACCATCGCCTGACTTGGCCAGAACGCGAACTCGTCGAACAACTGGGCACCAAACTCTATGGGCCACGCCCCGTGGGGGAGGTCCGCCATGGGTGAGAAAAAGACATGGACCGCCGACGATGTCGCCGACCACTTCGAGGAAGCATTTCGCACGCTGCGCAAGCTGCCACCGGTCAAGGCGCGCGGGTATTTCAACGCATGGCCAGACATCGTGAGGTCTGCCCGAGAGATCGCGGCGATGGATCCGCAGCCGATGCGGGTCTGGCCGTCGGCCGCCGCCATCACCCGGCTGGAGCAGACCTTCGACTGGGTGCTCTGGATCGAGGTGGAGGAGCGCAAACTGATCTGGTCTCGCGCCGCCCGCGTGCCGTGGAAACAGATCAGCGGCGAGCTGGGCGTCGATCGCACGACGGCATGGCGCAAGCACAAGCTGGCCTTGACCAAGATCGCGTCGCGGCTGAATGTCTGAGTGACTCCAATATGTTGCAACACTTTTGTGTTCGACACATGCAACATTTCCGTGCTACCCGTAGGGCATGATGGGGAGAGTGCGTTGGAAGACGGCTCTCCCCGTTTTTCGTGGTGGATACCCTCGCGGCATCCGGAGTCCAGCCGGGGTCCAGGACGCTAACCCACTGAATTCACGGGTCCTTCCTCGCCCCAATCGTATACGGGCGGGCGAAGCGCGCAATATCGCCAGCGACAGGGCCGGTTTTTTGGGAAGCCACCCCGCGCAGGCATCCACCCGCGATCCGCTGAAAACCACGACAAAACAAACCTTTGGCACCGGACACGCCCGGTGGCCACTGGACCCCCTGTGGAGTCCAGGCTGGCTGCCGGTGTCCGGAGTCCACCCGATTGAGGCGAACTGACCCGCATGACCCTGAGCTTTGCCCCGGACGCGATCGAGATGTGGCCGCTGGCCAAACTCCAGCCCTACGCGAAGAACGCGAAGGCGCACGGCGCGGATCAAGTCGCGAAGATCGCTGCCAGCATGGCGGAGTTCGGCTGGACAGTGCCTTGTCTGGTTGCCGACGACGGCGAGTTGATTGCGGGCCATGGCCGGGTACTGGCCGCCACGCAGCTGGGGCTGACCGAGGCCCCGGTGATTGTGCTGGGGCATCTGACCGATGCACAGCGCCGTGCCTACCGGATCGCCGATAACAAGTTGGCAGAAAGCCCATGGGATGAGGCGCTGCTGTCAGCCGAGCTGAACGACCTGCTGGCCGAGGACTACGATCTGTCGCTCATCGGTTTCGATGACGCGGAGCTTGAGGCGCTTCTGGCTGGTGAGGTCGATCCCGATATCGCCTCACAAGAGGGCGAGGACGATGTTCCGAAGGCGCCCGAGACCCCGATCAGCCGTCCCGGCGATCTCTGGGTGCTGGGCAAGCATCGACTGCTCTGCGGGGACGCGACCGTGGCAACAGACGCCGAGCGTCTGCTCGGCGATGTGACACCGCTGCTGATGGTGACCGATCCGCCTTACGGCGTCGAATACGATCCCGGCTGGCGCAACAAGGCGGGAGCCGCCGCGACCAAGCGCACCGGCAAGGTGCTGAATGACGACCGCGCGGATTGGCGCGAGGCCTGGGCACTGTTCCCGGGCGACGTGGCCTATGTCTGGCACGGCGCGTTGCATGCGACGACGGTCGCCGACAGCCTAGAGGCCTCCGGTTTCAAAATCCGGTCCCAGATCATCTGGGCCAAGGATCGTCTGGTGCTGAGCCGGGGCGATTATCACTGGCAGCATGAGCCCTGCCTCTACGCCGTGAAGAGGACCGGCAAAGGTCATTGGGCGGGCGACCGTAAACAGACGACGCTCTGGCAGATCGCGAACAAGGATCAGGACGCGGAAACCGTGCACGGAACCCAGAAACCCGTCGAATGCATGCGCCGGCCGATCCTGAATAATTCAAGCCCGGGTCAAGCGGTCTACGAGCCCTTCATGGGCTCAGGCACGACGCTGATCGCGGCGGAAACCACGGGCCGGGTCTGCCTCGGGATCGAACTGAACCCGGCCTATGTCGATGTCGCCGTGCAGCGCTGGCAGCAGTTCACCGGCCAGGAGGCTGTGCTGGACGGGACCGGCGAGAGCTTCGCCGATCTGACGACCAACCCACGCTGAGGCGATGCATGACCTGGCTTTACCTTCCT